>JACCXQ010000043.1 GCA_013696945.1 Chloroflexota bacterium
CGCATCGACCGGGACCTGGCCGTCGCGATGCTGCGCGGTCGGACGATCATCGCCGACTGGGAAGGCTGGAAGCGCGATCCGCTGACGTACTCGGGCCCGGGCCTCAACGGGATCTTCGGGCTCTACCTGCACCGATTGCGCTCGGACGCCGACCTCGTCGACGCCGCGGTCGCCCGCCTGGAGCAGATCCCGCGTGCGCTGGAGCAGGGCCGCGAGAACCTCGACCCGGCGCTCGCTCATCCGCTCATCGTCGAGCGAGGGCTGGCCTCCGCGAAGGGCGGCGCCCGATACGTCCGCGACCTGCTGCCCCAGGAAGCGCCCGCCGGCCCCGCCCGCGAGCGGCTCGCCGCGGCAGGTGCCACGGCCGCCGACGCATTCGACGCATGGGTCGGACACCTCGACGACCTCCGCCAGCGGGCGACCGGCGAGTGGCGCTTCGGTGAGGAGCGCTACACGCGGCTGTTGCGCGAGCGGGAGAGCCTCGCCTACGACGCTCGGTCGCTCCGCGAGCGTGGCCGGGAGGAGTACGACCGCCTGGATGCCGAGATGCAGGCTCTCTGCCGCGACGCACGCGGCACCGACGACTGGCGCGCCGTCCTGGAGGAGGCGAACGAGGACCATCCGCGCACGGAGGAAGAGATGCGCGTCGCCTACGCCGACTCGACGGAGCGGGCACGGGCGTTCCTCGCCGAGACCGGTCTCGTGACGCTCCCCGAGGGCGAGGCGTGCTCCGTGGAGCCCTCACCCGTCTTCTCGCGTCCGGTCATCGGCGTCGCCTCGTACATGGGCTCGCCGGCATTCACCGATCTGCGCCAGGGACACTTCTTCGTGCCGTTCGCACCGGACGGGACGCCACCCGACGAGGTCCAGAAGCGACTCGCCGCGAACAGCCACGGCGGGATCCCCACGACTGCTGTCCACGAGGCGTACCCCGGCCACCACTGGCACATCACGTGGAGCAAGATCCACGCGTCGCGGATCCGCCTCGTCCTGGGCACGCCGTACTTCAGCGAGGGCTGGGCGCTCTACGCGGAACGCGTGATGCGGGAGCGCGGTTTCTTCACCGACCCGATCCATGAGCTCTTCCACCTGGAGGCGACCATCTTCCGTGCGGCGCGGATCGTGGTCGACACCAGCCTCCATCTCGGCGACATGAGCCATGACGAGGCGATCACGTTCATGACCACGAAGACGCCACTCCCGGAGCCCACGGCCCGGGCGGAGGTGGGGCGCTATTGCTGGTGGCCCACCCAGGCGTCGTCGTACCTGACAGGGTGCCTGGAGATCCTGCGCATCCGCGACAGGTTCCTGGAGCAGCGAGGCGCCGGCGGGGTGCCAGCGACCGAGGTCGATGTGGCGCTCCTCCGCGAGTTCCACGACCGACTGGCGGGCACGGGACGGCTTCCCATCGGCCTTGCCGAGCGAGCGTTGCTGGGCGACTGATGAGCGAAAGGCTCCTGCAAGAAATGGTCGGACCGATGGGATGGGCTCCGGGAGGGTCGGTCTCTAGAGTCGGGGTGACCGGCGACCCCTCGGGGGGGTGGCCGCCGGCCTAAAGAGAACCCTCCGGTGCGACGGCGTCTGGTGACGGGGCGTCGACAGCATCGAGTGCACGGCCCGGGCCCCCTCCCCGGGCCGTTCGCTTTGGTGCACGTCGCTTTGGTGCCCGCCCGACCAGAGGCCGACTCAGCGGATCAGCGCCACCGCCACGCTGACTCCCAGGATCCCCACGACGAGCAGCGCTACCCATGCGCTTCGTCCACCGCGGAACTCCACGGCAGTCGCAAGAAGGCCGAGGGCCGGGGTGACGATCACGGTCAGGACACCGAGCGTCGCCCAGCCCCACGGCCGCGGCTCCAACACGGCGCCGATGATGCTCGGCGGGTCGACCGTCCCTACGCTCTGGGGGCGTCCCACGAGCACCAGACCGAGTGCGATCAGGAAGCACGCCGCGCTCACCACCGTCCCGACCATCAGGACGCTCGAGGTGAGGCGGGTGGCGGTCTTCACGACGTCACCACGCGCAGGAACATCTGTGCCGCGAAGACCAGCGCAACGCCGATGAATGCCAGCTGGAGCGTCCCCTGCGAGACGCGTGCCTGGAGCCGCGCGCCCGCCCGCGCACCGATGAAGACGCCGAGCGCCACCGGCCCGGCGAGAAGTGGATCCAGCGCGCCCGCGGCGAAGTAGAGGATGGCGCTTGCCGCCGCCGTGGGGCCGAGCATGTACGTGCTCGTCGAGGTCGCCACGCGGATCGGCACGCCCATCGCGACGTTCATCGTCGGTACGTTGATGACGCCGCCGCCGACGCCAAGCAGGCCGCTCACGTTGCCGGCCACGAATGACGCGGCCGTGCCGAGCGGCAGGCGGTGCACGCGATACGAGACCTCGGAGCCGTCGGTCGGCTCGACGTAGCTCGAGGTGAAGCCGGCAGCTTCCGGGTCCGGCGGCACGGGCGCGTGCGTGGACCGCCGCTGGCGCAGCATCTGCAGCGCCACGAGGATCAGCAACGTCCCGAAGATCGCGGCCAGGATGCGTGGGTCCAGGTATCCGCCGATCAGCCCCCCGGTGACGCCACCGGCCGCGGTAGCGACGAGCAGCACGAGACCGAGACGGCGGTCCGCCAGGCCCGCGTCGAGGTAGTGCGCCGTGGCGCTCATCGATGTCGCGATGACGCCGATGAGGCTCGCGGCGATCGCGGTCTTGATCGGGACATCGAGGAGCAGGGTCAGTACGGGAACGATGATCAGGCCGCCGCCGATCCCCACCAACGCCCCGAACCCCCCCGCGCCGATCGAGATCAGGAAGACGAACAGGACATCCACGGTGGGGGAGTAGTGGGACGGTCAGTCCGCCCGGCTGCCTCCGTCGCGGCGCGACAGCCACTCCACGACGCGTTCCGCATCGCGATCCGGGGGGAAGACGGGGTAGAACACGTGCTCGATGCGGCCGTCCTGGATCACCAGCGTGACGCGGCGGAGCAGGACACCGCCAGAGAAGGAAAGGGTCGGCAGCCCGAGCCTGCGCGCGAATGACAGCCCGGCATCGCTCACGAGCGTGAAGGGCAGACCGAGTCGCGTCGCGGCCTCACGCTGCTCGGCGGCCGGCTGTGCGCTGAGGCCGATGAGGCGTACCCCCCGCGCGAGCAGCTCGGGATGGTGGTCGCGGTATGCGCATGCCTGGGGCGTGCAACCTCGCGCGCCCGGGATCGCGTTCCAGGCATCGATCCCGCCGACGGGCTCACGGTCGGGCGGCCCCATGGCGGGATAGACGAATAGGACCGTCAGCCCGGGCAGCCGCGCAAGGTGGACCGGTCGACCGTCGGAGTCGGAGAGCTCGATGTCGGGCAGGCTGCGCCCCGGCAGGTGGTCGCACGCACCGTCGTCCTCGGGGACGGGGAGGTCGACAGGGAGGGTGTAGACGTCGTGCGCTGGCATGCTCGAACGATACCGCGGCGTCAGCGGGTCCATCCATGCACGCCGGTTTGGGGATGCGTCGTGGACAAGCACCCATATCCCCGTCATCTCGTGGATAAGTCCCCTTGCTCGAGTCGGGGCGGCCGGGGTACTGTCTTGTCAGCCCGGAGGGGCAGTCAGGAAACGGAGCTACTGACGCGAGAGCTTGCTCACGCGGCGGTGGCCACCGGTCCGGACGGTTCCTCCGGGTGTTTC
>JACCXQ010000070.1 GCA_013696945.1 Chloroflexota bacterium
CCCTCGATCATGCGGCGACCATCCTCGAGATCTACGCCACCGTAAGCACCGTTTGCCATCGTGCCGGTTGGCTCCCCGTCCACGTCATCTGCGAGGCCTGCGGCCGCATCGGCACCACGCTCGCCACCGAGTGGGACGGCCGGGAAGTCGGCTACGCCTGCCTGCCCGACCTGGTCGCCTGGGCGCATGGATGCGGCAACCGCGGCCGCGTCTCTCCGTTCGGGGGTAACTCCAAGCTTGTCTGGAACGTCGAGTGGGCGGCTCGGTGGGGCATCCTCGGCGTGACCATCGAGGGTTGTGGCAAGGATCTCGCGACCGCTGGCGGCTCGCGCGACCGGTCGGACGCCGTCAGCCGACAGGTCTTCGAGCGTGAGCCACCGCGCAACGTCCCGTACGAGTTCCTGAACATCGGCGGCAAGAAGATGAGCACCAGCAAGGGCAAGGGCGCGTCGGCTCACGTGATGGCGGAGCTGCTGCCCTCCGAGGTCCTCCGTTTCCTCTTCCTGCGCCACAAGCCCCGGCGCGCGCTCGAGTTCGACCCGGAGGGCGACACGGTGCCCGGGCTCTTCGACGAGTTCGACCGGATCGCGGCGGCAGCGGCGGGCAGGCCGGTGCGCGGCGAGCTTCCGCCGGACCCCCAGCGGATCTTCCGCGCCAGCCTCGTCGACGCTTTGGCGGATCCCGTCGCGGAAGGAGGCCGGTTCCGTCCCGCCTTCCGCCACCTCGCGCTGCTCGCCCAGGTCCCGGGCGTCGATGTGCCCGCGACCATGGCCGCCGAGAAGGGCGGGGAGTTGGACGACGTGGAACGATCCATCCTCGAGGAACGGACGAACGTGGCACGCGTCTGGCTCGGCACGTTCGCGCCCGACCGTTATCGCATCGAGGTCAGCGAGGCGCTCCCCGAAGAGGCGGCGGGTCTCGCTGACGAGCAGCGCGCCTACCTTTCGGCGCTCGCTGAGGGCGTGGAAGGGGAGTCTCCGACTGCCGGTGACGCCTGGCAGGACCTGATCTTCCGCACGGCGAAGGCACAGGGCGTCCCATCACCGGAGGCATTCACGGCGCTCTACCTGGCGCTCCTCGGGCGACCCAACGGGCCTCGAGCCGGATGGCTGCTGGCGAGCCTCGATCGCGATCTCGTACTCGTGCGGCTTCGCCAGGCGGGCAGCGTGGCGCAGGCGGTCGCACCTGCGGGACCGACGACGTGAGCGTGGGCCTCCAGCGGTTGCGCGAGGACGCCGCTGCGATCCGTCAGGGAGCCCTCGACAAGGGCGAGGATCCTGCGGTCGTCGACGAGGCCCTCGCGGCCGACGAACGGCTGCGGCGCCTCCGCGGTGAGACCGACGGCCTGAAAGCCCAGCGGAAGCAGGTCAGCAAGCGGATCGAGGTGGCCATCCGGGCGGGCAGCGATCCCCGTGGCCCGGACGTAGCGGCCATCCGGGACGAATCGACGGAGCTGGGCCGGCGCATCGAGGCGCTCGACGCGGAGATCGGCCAGGTCGACGCCACTCTCGCAGACCTGCTGCTGCGGATCCCCAATCCCGCGGACCCGGACGTGCCCGTCGGAGGCGCCGAGGCCAGCACGATCGTGCGGACATGGGGCGAGCCCCTCCCACGGGCGGCCGATGGCTGGCAGCGCCGTCCGCACTGGGAGGTCGCCGACGGCCTCGGGATCTTCGACCTTGCCGGTGGTGCCAAGGTCGCCGGCTCGGGATTCCCCGTCTACCGGGGTGCCGGGGCGGCACTCCAGCGGTCGCTCATCGACTTCTTCCTGCAGCTCCACATCACCGAGCACGGGATGACCGAGGTCTGGCCACCGGCTGTGGTCAACGAGCAGTCGGCACGTGGCACGGGCCAGATCCCGGACAAGGAAGACCAGATGTACGTCGTGACACGCGACGGGCTGTACCTGGTGCCGACCGCGGAGGTGCCGGTCACGAACCTGCATCGCGACGAGATCATCGACGCGGCCAGGCTACCGATCCGCTACGTCGCCTACTCGCCCTGTTTCCGCCGCGAGGCAGGCGCGGCGGGCGCCAAGACCCGGGGGATCTTGCGCGTGCACCAGTTCGACAAGGTCGAGATGGTCTGCTTCGAGCGTCCGAACGAGTCGAACGAGACGCTCGAGTGGCTCACCCAGTGCGCGGAGGTCTGTCTGCAGCGCCTGGGCTTGCCATATAGGGTCAAGCTCATGGCGACCGGCGACATGGGCTTCGTCCAGGCCAAGAAGTACGACCTGGAGGTCTGGGCGCCGGGTGTCGAGGACTGGCTGGAGGTCAGCTCGGTCTCGAACTTCCGCGACTATCAGGCGCGCAGGATGAACATCCGATGGCGGCCGGACGCGGGCGCGCGACCGGAGGTTCTGCATACGCTCAACGGCTCCGGGCTGGCGCTCGCGCGGACGGTGGCCGCGATCCTGGAGGTCTACCAGCGGCAGGATGGGTCGGTCGACGTGCCCGAGCCCCTGCGGCCCCGGCTCGGGGAGCGGCTCACGGCCGGCTAGCGCTCCTGGTTCGGGCCGCCCATCAGCCCGTCGACGTTGCCTTCGCGGATATTGTCGTTCCCGCTCTCGGGGCTGTCGGTCCCGGGATCGCCGCCGCGCTCCTCCTCCGTTCCCGCTGCGCTGCCAGATTCCTCGGGCAGCGGAGCGCCCGCGCTCTCGGTCGCGTCGGTCGCCTCGTCGCTCGGTCGGTCGGTGCGCTCGTCCGTCATCGTCGTGCCTCCGTGCAGATCGCCAGCGGCCGGCCGTCAGGGTCGTCGCCGCGACACTTGCGTATCATCGGTCAGGTCGCCTCGATCTCGGAACGGAGGATGCA
>JACCXQ010000084.1 GCA_013696945.1 Chloroflexota bacterium
GATACGTGTTCGGTGACTACTGCTCGGGGCTCGTCTGGCACGTGCCGTCGGACTTCGATGACCCCCGTCACGCGGCGCTGCCCGACGGCGTGGACACCGGCCTCGTGATCTCATCCTTCGGGGAGGACGCGAACGGCGAGCTCTACGTCACCAGCCTGACCGGCGGCCTGTACCGCATAGTCGAGGACTAAGCGTGGCGGACGCGTAGCCGCCAACAGGACCGTCTCAGGCGCCGTTCGCGGAGAACGTCTTGCGGATGGTCGGCAACTCGGATGCCTCGAGGGGATCGGCCCCGAGGTCGGCTAGGACGCGTGCCACCCCCTCGCGGTCGGCGTGACAGAGGAGGAGGACGACCGCTGGACCGTCCGACCCGGCGATCCGGCCGGCTGATGTCAACTCGCCGCGAAGCGCTTCCGGCTCGTCGTCCCACACCGGGATCTCCGATGGCCGCGCCCCGCCGGACATGAGGCCGGCCCTGAGCTCGCCGACGACGGATTCACGGGTCCGTCCGCGCAGGTAGCGGATGGTCTCCTTGATGGCAACCTCATCGGAGCGCTGGGCGGCCATCCTGCCCATCGCGCGCAGGCTGTCGTCAGGGCGGTCACCGGCGGTCCCGACGATCGAGACCACCGGCACCGTCCGGCGACCCTTGCGGCCGACCAGCCCCTCGGCCACGGTGAGCAGCACGTCCAGCCCCGCCTCGTTGTGGGCGAAGTCGACGACCACGAGCTTCTCCCCGATCCGATACAGGTTCAGCCGCCCCGGCGCCTGGTCCGCCGTGGGTCGGAAGTCACGCAGACCCGCGGCGACGTCGCGGAGGCTCACGCCCATCGCGCGTGCGGCGGCCGCGGCGGCCAGTGCGTTGGCGATGTTGTGGCGCGCGATCCCACCCAGTGTCGCCGGCACGTCCCCGACACCGACGATGTCGCGTCGCCGCTCGCCCTCGAGCTCGACGAGGCGGTCGCCGTCGAGGACAAGCGCAAGCCCGGCGCGCGCGGTGTGACGACGGATGCGCCGGTTGCCCTTCGACAGCGAGAAGAAGCAGACGCGCGCGCGCACCGTGCGTGCCACGGCCGCCACCAGGGGATCGTCGGCGTTGAGGACCGCCACGCCATCCTGCCGAGTCATCCGCGCGATCACTGCCTTCACCTCGGCGAGCTCGGGCACCGTGTGCAGGCCGTGGAGGTCGAGGTGGTCCGCGCTCACGTTGGTCAGGACGGAGACCTCGTTCGTCTCGTAGCCCACACCGCGCAGGACGATCCCTCCACGCGCCGTCTCGAGCACGGCGACGTCGATGGATGGGTCGCGCAGTACCCGATGGGCGCCCATGGGGCCGGTCAGGTCGCCTTCCTCGACGAGCTGCTCGTCGATCAGGACGCCGTCCGACGTGGTCGTCCCCACACGGCGACCGGCGACGCGAAGGATGTGCGTGATCATCCGCGTCGTGGTGCTCTTCCCGTTGGTGCCACTGATGCTGATGGCCGGCACGCGTCGATCCGCGTCGCGCAGCCACTCCGGCGGGCTGGTGCCGGCGGCGGCGATCCGGGCGAGGGCGCGGGCGAGGCTCCGGCTGCCTCGTCGCCTCGCGGTCGGGCGGGCGCGCCGCGGGTCGATGTCGAGCTCGACGAGCCGGAGCGCCGACTCGGCGATGGCCTCTGCTCGCTCCTTCTCCCGCCACGGGTAGCTGACGATCCAGTGCCCGGGCTCGCTCGTGCGGTGGATCGTGACGGAGATCCGCGCGCGAGTCGCAGTGACGGCGCGACCTTCGTCCGCGAGCCATCCCGCCGCACCGGACAGAGCGTGGAGCCGCCGGACCCACGCAGCCAGGACCCTGACTGATGCCGGCGCCGTGCGCGCCGCGACGACGGCCCCGAGCCGGACGCTGGCATGCCGGCCCGGGGTCCGCTGGCCATACCACGTCCGGCGGCGCCCCACGACCACCTCGAGCTTCACGGCAGGCTCGAGCCGGTACACGTTGGGTCCGTCAAGCAGGCGGATCTCGACCAGGCGCACGGTCGCCGGAGTATAGGTGCGGGTCGCTGCGTAGACTGGCGGCTCATGGACGAGACAACGACCGTGGATCTCACGGCGCTGCAGGCCGCCGTCGCCGACGCAGAGCACTCGTACCTCGCCGACCTCGAGCGGCTCGTCAACATCGACTGCGGCAGCTACACGAAGGCTGGTGTGGACGAAGTGGGACGCTGGGTGGCCGCGGAGCTGCGGGGGCTCGGCGCGGAAGTGGAGATCCTGCCGAACGAGCGGCTCGGTGACACCGTGGTCGGTCGCCTCGCGGGAGACGCCGACGGACCGAACGCGCTCCTCATCGGGCACATGGACACGGTCTTCGACCCCGGGACCGTGGCCGAGCGACCGTTCCGCATCGAGGGTCGCCGGGCGCTGGGCCCCGGGGTGACGGACATGAAGAGCGGCCTGCTCGCCGGCATCCATGCGCTCAGGGCACTCCGCGAGACCGACGCCGCGCAACACGGCGGTGGCCCGGACGCCACGTGGCTGCCCTTCGCGAGCCTCGTGTTCGTCGCGAATCCGGACGA
>JACCXQ010000095.1 GCA_013696945.1 Chloroflexota bacterium
GAAGAGCAGCACGATGCGATCGCCGCCGCAGCAAAGCGCCTCAACGAACTGCGCGAGGGCTGGCTCAACCCGGCGGATGCGCCGGATGAGGAACTTGAGCGACGGACGCTCACGAATCTCTACAACGAGATGCCGGCTTGGCTCCGCGACGCCCACCGCCACCTCGACGACGCTGTACTCGACGCCTATGGGTGGCCCCCTGCGATCGCCGATGAGGCCCTTCTAGAGCGTTTGCTGCCCTTGAATCTCGCGCGAGCCGGCGCGACAGCCGACAAGCCCAACCTCGACGAACCCGCTGCGCAGTAGAGACTCGCCTGCCGGGGATGACGAAGCCGCTCCGGTCGGCCAGCCATGCATCGACTAGCATCCGCCAACTAGTGCTGAGGACGGGAACTGGCTCTACCGACGTTCCAGGAAGTGATGCTGCCGATCCTCGAGGAGGCGGCGAGCCACGAGCACAATGCCGTGTCCGACCTCGCCACCACCATCGAGGATCGCTTCGGGCTCTCGGCCGCGGAGCGAGAGCAAGTGCTTCCGTCCGGCCGACAGCGCACCATCGTGAATCGCGTCCACTGGGCCGTCAGCTATATGGTCCATGGACGCCTGCTCGACCGAACGGGTCGGGGGCTCGTGCGGGTCACAGATCGTGGCCGGCAGGTTCTCGCGGAAGGACCGGCTCAAATCGGTATCAAGTACCTCATGCGGTTTTCGGAGTTCCAGGACTTCCGAAGCAAGGCGGGATCCAAGGCGCCCACGCCGGCGGACGCGGACCCACAGGCGACACCCGAAGAGGTGCTCGAGTCGACCTTTGACTCCATTCGTCAATCGGTCGAGTCCGATCTCCTTGAACGGGTCCTTGCGGCACCGCCGATCTTTTTTGAACAGCTCGTCCTCGATCTGCTCCAAGCGATGGGGTATGGGGGCTCGAGCGCGGGCGAAGCCGCCAGGCGAGTCGGGCGCAGCGGGGATGACGGCATCGACGGCGTGATCGACGAGGACAAGCTTGGACTCGATGCCGTCTACATCCAGGCAAAACGTTGGGCTCCAGACCATCCGGTGCGTCGGCCGGATGTGCAAGGCTTCGCTGGCAGCCTGGAGGGCCAGCGGGCCACCAAGGGCGTCTTCATCACGACATCACGCTTCACACCGGATGCGACCGAGTATGTCGAGCGGATCTCGCGCCGGATCCGGCTGATTGACGGGCCGACACTGACCCGCCTGATGTACGACCACGGCATCGGCGTGCGCGGTATCCGAACCTTCGAGCTGCGACGAGTCGACACGGGCTACTTCGAGGAGCAGGCCTGACCGGGCGACGACCGGCCATATGCATCAGCGGTCCGCTTCGCCGGCCCTTCCCTCGCCTAGGTCCGATAGCCCGACTTACCGGCGGAGAATGCACGCGTGCGCATCGCTGACGTAACGGTCATGTTCGACTACCTGTACTGGGTCCGCGACCGTGTCCTGGACGCGGCCGCCAAGCTCCCCGAGGAGGCGTTCCTCTCGACGGAGACGGTCACGTCGCGGGATCTCCGTGCGACGCTCGTTCACGAGCTGGACGTCGAATGAAGCTGGCAGCAGCGGCTTCATCCCTCCCCTGCCGAGGCCTTCGACCCTGATGCGGAGCTACGGGCGAAGGACTACCCGACCGTCCAGGCGTTGGTCGATCACTGGCATCGCGACGAGTCGGAGATGCGCGCGTGGCTGGGGACGCTGACCGACGACGAGCTGGCGGCGCCGCCACCGGACGAGCGCGCCGGCGAGACGCCGTTGTGGGTCTTCCTGATCCACATCGTGGAGCACGGCGTCACCGAGCTGAGCGACGCGGCCGTGCTGTTGCGTCGTGCAGGCGAGCCGACAGGCGCCCTGACCTTCCTGGACTTCTTCGACACGAAGGGTTGAGGGCATCAGGCCACCTGTCCGGGCGCACAGTCCAGCGCCAGGGTCGCTGCGTACCCGACCACTGGTACGTCGATGCAACATCGCTGCCCACGGCCACGAGCGCGAGACTCACGGGCATCGCGAGAACATGGAGTCACACATCCCCACAGCGGAGGGCGAACCGATGACCCAGCCTACCCC
>JACCXQ010000102.1 GCA_013696945.1 Chloroflexota bacterium
CCCTTCCCTCGGCCGCACGTGCCGGACATACAACAAGACCCTCGCCTCCCGGCGAGGGTCCCTTCGGTCTTCGGTGGTCTGGCGCCTACTCGCGCCCGTCCCTCCGCGTTCCTCCGTTCTCCCGCAGGGAGCCCGTAATGAGGAGCCCAACAAGCCCCTCGAGCCCGAGAAGGAGAGAACGAACGAGGCCGCCGAGCGATCCGTCGCCAAAGCCATGGTCGTCGAGCGGCACCTGGACGCGGCGGCCGTCGCCCGTGACGGCGATGGCGACGCGGCGGCGACTCCGATCCTCGAACCGACCCAATGTGGACTCCAATGGCGGCATTCCCGGAGCTCCCGGCCCGGGGTGTCCGCGCAGTCTACGCAGCCCCCCGGGATCGCGCAACCACCCGGACTCCACCACCCGACGCTCCGATCCGAGCGACGGGGGGCCCTCGGCGCCCATCGCTGCGCCGAGCACCGGCCCTCACCGCGCGGTAGTGGGTCAGTTTGGCTCTGGAATGGCGGGTCAGGAACCGCTCGGAGCGACGAGGTCGTCTCGAAGCTCAAGTGGCACTGTGGGTGCGCCGTCGTCGAGGCCGACGCGCAGCGAGCGATCGTCGTTGATCAGCAGGGTCACCTGCATTCCGGAACTGTCGCTCAGGTCGTATACCACCAAGATTTGGCCTGTCGTCGGCAACCGCGAGAGCCGTGCGCCGAGTGCCGCGGACAGATCGCCACCAGTCGAGCACGTGGCCGCCGTTGGCGTCCACCACCAGACGCCCTCGTCGCTGAGCAGATCGAACGCCACGCACTGCTCCGCGCCGTGTCCCACGACGATTGGTCGGGCGGTAACGAGGTATGGTCGCGGCGTAGGATCGGATGACCGCGTGGCGACCGATGGCGTCCCAGCAACGAGCGATGCAGTGGGCGGCCTCGGTGTTAGCGGCCGCGTGAACTGACACCCCGCGATGACGACAGTCAGCGCCGAGACGAGCGTTACCCGCGTCAGATTGGTCACGTCGCCCCCTCTACACCGCGAGCGTTCATGCGGTTCCATCAGGACCCGCGAGCGGCCTAATCGAGCATCGCCGGGATCTCCTGAGCCGTCCAGACACGATCACTAATCCCGGACGCCACCGCGCGCCGCGCTGGCTCGGGCGCGACCGGCCCAGGGCGGCGCGTCCTTGCGGCATGTGCATGGTTGTCGCGGTTGCCGGGTTGTGGGAGCGTCACGAGGGCGCCGAACTGGCTCGGCCTTGCGCCCGGTGCATGGAAATCGCCGTTTGGCCGGCGCGGGAGGGGTCGGGCAGCTCATCGAGGAGGCCAACGGGCCTGGCTGTGCACCCCGTGCATGGAAATCGCTGTTTGGCTCGCCGGGCGGCTCGCGCGCCGGGACAAACCAGGAATTCCATGCCTGCCATGCAAGCGGCGGGCAAGCTGTCAAGCGGACGGGCGGGCTGTGCAGGAGGAGCGGTGATCGAGCCGGGGTGGGGCCGCGCCGGCGGGCCGGATCCCGCGCCAAGGCACGAACCAGGAATTTGACGCCTGCCTGCAAGCGGCTCCGAACGAGGAGCCGAACAGCGGGAGGAAGAACCCGCACGGGCCGGACGAGCCGGGCTCTGTTCGCGTCGGTGGCCGCGATCGGCGGGATCGGCAGCACCGCGCCAATGCCCGGATACGTGGCGGGTAAGCCGCCTTCTGTTGAATGGGCACATGGCCCGCACGCGAGCTCAACGGGAGGCCCAGCGACGTGCCGGCGCGATCCGACGCTCCGTCGGGATGGAGTTCCGGCAGCTGCGGGAGGACGCCGGCATCACGCAGGACGCGGTGTCCGAGGCGGCCGGCATCAGCGCGTCACTCGAATCGCGGATCGAGTCGGCGGATGTGGCCGCGTCGCTCGAGGCATGGATCGCGATCGCCACGGCGTTCGGCGGCGATCTCTCTGTGCGCGTGTATCCCAACACGGGCCCGCCGATCCGGGATCGCTTCCAGGCGCCGATCGTGGAGACGCTTCTCCGGGAGCTCCATCCCCGGTGGCGGGCCATCCCGGAGGTCGTGGTTCGGTCGCCGGCCCGCGGCGTGATCGACGTCGTGCTCGTGGACCAGGCGGCCGGCGTGCTCGTCGGGGTCGAGGTTCACTCGCAGATCCATCGGCTCGAGCAGCAACTCCGGTGGGCAAACGAGAATGCCGCATCGCTGCCCTCGTCCGACCTCTGGGCGTTGGTCTCCGGCGACGGCAGACAGCAGGTCTCACAACTCCTCCTCCTGCGCTCGACGCAGGCGACCCGGGCCCTGGCGGCCACCTATCCGGAGACGTTTCGCGGCGCTCCCGGCGGCCACCACCGAAGCGCTGGCCAGCCTCACTACACAGCGACCCTGGTCGCGCGCGGCACTGGTCTGGGTCGACGTGTCCTCCCGGGCTGCGCGCCTGATGCGGCGGACGCCGCGCGGCCTCAGGGCGCCATCACCCCGGAGGCCCCCCTCGGGCGCTGTGCTAGCCTGAATCCCCCATTTCCGCCGGACCCTGGACCACGATGCCCGCCACACCGACCGCCCCGCGCACCCTCGTCGAGAAGATCTGGGACGACCACGTCGTCGCCGAGGAGCCCGGCGTGCCCGCGGTCCTTGCCGTCGACCTTCACCTGATCCACGAGGTCACGAGCCCCCAGGCGTTCACCGGCCTCCGCGCTCGCGGCCTGACCGTACGAAGACCCGGCCAGACCGTCGCGACCGCCGACCACAGCATTCCCACCCATCCGCGGAGCCTGCCGATCCTGGACCCGATGGCGGCCCACCAGGTCCAGCAACTGACCCGCAACTGCGAGGAATTCGGGGTCCCGCTGCACGGCCTGGGGTCGACCTACCAGGGCATCGTCCATGTGATCGGCCCCGAGCTCGGCCTGACGC
>JACCXQ010000113.1 GCA_013696945.1 Chloroflexota bacterium
GTCAGTTCGACGAGTGCGACCTGACGCTGCGCGACCTGGACCTTATCCGCGAGGCGTTCATCGCGCAGCTCCTGGGCATGTACCACCGGCGCATCGAGTACCCGCAGAACAAGATCGTGGAGCTCGAATCACGGCGTGCCGCGTCCGGACGAGCCGGCTGATCCATCACCATCGCGACGAACCGAAACGGCGGGAGCGTCTCGCTCCCGCCGCCCGATCGGCCGTGATCGGCGCGTCTCAGCGCCGCTCGGTCGACTCCTCAGATGGTCACCGATCCGCGGCAGACCTGGTCGTTCGGCCCGATGGCCTTGAAGAAGAACGTGTCGTCGCCGGCGGTGTTCGGTCGCTGGCGGCGGATGCGGATCTCGCCGTCCTGGTTCGTGGTGCGCGTCTCGTTGAAGAAGCGCACACCGTTCTGGCGCATCCGGATCTCCCAGACGCGACCGGCCTGGTCGTCCTGGCGGATGCGGAGGTCGACCTGGAGCCCGCTGTCCTCGTGCTCCACCTCGAGCCGCCAGTCGGCGTTGCCCGAGCAGTTGCCCTCGCGCTGGACTTCGATGTGAGCGGCGGCCACCGGGCCCGACGCCGCGAAGAGCGCGCTCATGGCGAGCGTGGCGCCCAGGAGGCTGGCGAAGCGACGTCGCTTCTGGATCTTCATGTGGGCATCCCCCGTTCATGTTCGGATGGGCGGGACATCCGCCCTGTCCATGTCTGTCCCTACGTTGTCCTCGGTTCCTGAGATGCGGCTGTGCCGCCGATGAGAAGGCTCTCAGCCGCTCGCTCCATCTACCTTCCGCCGTGGCGGGTCGATGTGGTGGAGCGGCCGGGCGTGGAGCGCGCCGTGTCGTTCGCCGCTCTCGCCCGCGCCGTCTCTCGCGCGCTCTCGGCGGCTGGAGCGCCGGCGCCGGCGGCGGTCGGGGTGATCCTGGCGGACGACCGGGAGTCGGCGGAGCTCAACGAGCGGTCGATGGGCCACCACGGCCCGACCGACGTGCTCTCGTTCCCGCTCTTGGAGCCCACGGACTTCCCGGCGCATCTCGGCCGGGACCTGGCGGTCCGGGCTGCCGACAGGCCTCGCGGCACGTTCGTGACGCCACCCGGGAAGCGGCTGCACCTGGGGGAGATCGTCATCTCGGTCGAGCGTGCCATTGCCCAGGCAGAGGAAGGACGCGGCGGCCAGACCGGCGACATCCGCTGGTCCCCGGCGGACGAGCTGCTGCTCCTCGCGTCGCACGGGACGCTCCATCTCTGCGGCTGGGACCACGCGGCGCCGGAGGAAGAGGCAGAGATGCGCGCCCTGGAGAGTCAGCTCCTTGCTACTCGGCGGTCGGGTCTGCCACCTGGCCGATGAAGAGCGGCGCCCCCGTGGGCGTGTGGCGAAGGACGAAGGCGAAGGGACGGTCGGCATGGACGACCACGTCCGGTTCAGGCGGCCCTGAAACGCGGAATGCCAGTCCCGTTACGGCTGCTGCTTCGGTCCCCCACTCATCGACCGTGATGTTCGCCCTGTGGACGGCCTGCTCGATCCACAGGTCGAGGTCGGTCATGCCCGAGAAGTCGGCAGCAGGCTCGAACGGGATCTCCATTCCCAGATCGGTCATCGGCGGTTCCAGGTCGAGGTCAGTGGCGAAGTCCCACCTCGGAAGCCCGAGCTCCACCACACCGTCGGTCATCGCCGTCTCCACCTCAGCCAGCACGGAGGGGGCCAGCAGCTCGGCCGGTGACCCACCACGCTCGGGGACGAGCACCCACATCGCCAGCTCGTCACCGGCGTATGGGATCTCGACGGCCTGCCAGCCGTCGCCTTCGGCGTAGCGCATCAGGTCATCGACGCGTCGCATCATCGCCACGTCGATGACGGTGCCGTCCGCGAGCGTGAACGGGCCGTTGGTGAGCGGCTCCTTTACGAACGGGACCTTCCAGTCGGCCTTGAGGTAGATCGCGTTGGCCAGGACCACGCGTGTCTCTGGCGGGAGCTGGTCGAACAGCTTCTCGATGCGCTCGGCGGTCTGCTCTCGGACCCAGGCGTCGATGGCGGGCTTCGCGGTCCCGGCCCCGAAGTCGACGACCCGGACGCCTGCCCCGTACTGGCTGGCGAGGATCTCGAGGAAGGGCCGCTTCACCTCGACGCCCTGCTGCACAAAAAGGCCGTTCGCGACCGCCACGATCGGCGGCTGCGGTTCGGCCCCCGGGCGCCGGGTCGCGCCAGGATCAGGTAACGGCGGAGGGTCGTCACGCGAGACGATGCCCTGCTCGAGCGTGTTCAGCGCCTCGTGTACGTCGGGCGCGAAGTGCAGCACGTCGTCGATCTCGCCAGCAGTGACCCCGACCGCACCAGCCCGCGCCATGCCGAACGCGAGCGCGATGCTGAAGGAAGAGACGACCGTGTTGGTCGATGGCTCGGCGATACGGTCATGGAGCTCATAGCCGAATGCGGTCAGACCGTCGACCGTCTCCTCCACTGGAGCTTCCGCCGGCACCGCGCGTGCCACGTCCGCGACCAGCTGGCCGACCTGCGCCTGTGGGGCGCGATCGGGTGGCAGGGATCCTTGCGATCCGGGCGGCGTGGCGTTCGGGACGGTCGCCGTACACGCGCCGACGAGCAGGGCTGCTACGAGCGGCGTGATCGATCTCATCTATGCCTGGGGACAAGTGCGACGATCCACGACACGAGCGCGATGCCAAACCCGACCGTGAGGACGACGAGATACAACTCCGCTTCCTCTCGCAAGTCGAGGGTCGGGGAGAGCGTCGAATAGAGGAAGGCGATCGATCCAGCCAGGAGCAGGGTCGATGCCGCACCGATCAGCAACGCAGATCGCTCGAACCGCCGCGCCGAGCGCCCGTGACGCGGGCGAGCGCGAAAGCTGATGACGGCGACCAAAGCCCCGATGTCGGCCAGGAGCGCGAGGAAACCGAATACGGACGGGTAGAGCCACTGCAGGGACATCGCACGCATCCTACCCATGCCGGGGCCGAACGCGCACACTGATGCGATGGCACGGCTGGCAGCCCGGGCCGCGATGGCAGCGCTCGGCATCACAGCCCTCGGGATCGCGATCCTTGTCGCGACCGCATACAACGAAGCTCAGGCGCATCCGGGCTTCTCGTTGGAGAACGGCTACTGGATCGGGCGCCTGCCATGGACCGACATCGGCGTGAGGCTCACGGTCATCGGTAGCACGGCCGCGGTCGGTTTCGGCGCGATCAGCGTCTGGCTCGGCGGACGTGGGCTACGTTCGCTGGTGGTCCTTTTGGCGCTGGCCATCGCCCTGTTCTGGTGGACGTACGCGCTGATGCAAGTACCGGAGGGCGGTGCCTGGTGCCCGATGTGCCCCCCTCGACAGCCCGACCCGTTCGCGAGGGCCTACTCGGAACCCGGGCTAACGCTCTGGACCCTGGTCTTCCCGGCCGTGGCCAGCACTCTGATCGCGATCTTGGGTTCGCTCAGGCGGCACTCCGTCACGGTTTCCATGGACATTGCTCGTCGCAAAGGCGTCACACTCCGCGAGAGTGGCTCGTCGGAGGGCACATGAGCTTGGCGTGGCGGATCCTCATCACGACCATCGTGCTCGGCGGTACCGTGGAGTTCGGCTGGCTGGCCTGGGGTGCGATCGATGACATCCCCAGCCTGCTGCCACGCATCCAGGTGGAGGCCGCGCTACCGCTGCTCGTGTTGCTGGCCGTCGCAGCCGGCCTGGCGATGGCCGTGCTGGTGCGGATGTCGTGGCCGGACTTGACGGTGCAGGAGCTCGTGATCACCGTCGTTCTCGCGTGGCTGGCCGAAGCGGCCTTGGTCGTACTGGTCGGGCCTGTTCTCGCTGACGAGATCGACCCGGCGAACGCCTGGTGGTTCTGGCTGCTCGCGACGGGTTTCGGGATGCAGCCGGTCGGGGCACTGCTCGGCGGCTTGGTGGCCCGGGCGATCGCGACCGGAGCCGTCCCGGCCGACTGAAAAGCACGAGCGTGGACCCGCTCGCAGCGACAGACCCGCTCGTGGCCATCGACGCCATGGCTACCATCCAGGCATGGAGGTGGCCAGAGCCTGGGGGTCACGCCGTCGTGAATGAAGGGCTCGGGGGCAGCGCGGTGTTCGGGATCGCTGGCGGTTTGCTGCTGCTCGCCGTGCTGTTCTGGCAGGAGCGTTCTGGAGAACAGGTACATGGGAAGACCCTGTTCCTCATGGCCGGGTGGTCGATGCTGGTCCTCGGTGCCGTTGCCCTTCTGGCGGTGGCCTTGGGCGTCCCGTCTCCCAGACCTTGAGCCTCCCGCGATACCGGACAGGCGGCCTCACCTCTTCTGAGCACGAGAGCCTCTTGAGCCGGCGCCTGCGGCCCTCCGTTACCATCGAGCGGTACAGGCCGCGCCCCGTGGACCGGGGCCGCGGCCCCGTCGCCATGTCCGGGAGCGTCCGTGAAGATCGTCGTGGGGCTGGGGAATCCTGGCCGCCAGTACGAAGCGACTCGCCACAACGTGGGGTGGATGGTGCTCGACCGCATCGCGGATCGGGCGGGTTGGAGCGGCCGCGCGAAGGCCCGTGACGCGGCCGCGGTCGCGCGTGGACGGCACGGCGACCTCGACCTGGTCCTCGTCAAGCCGACGACCTACATGAACCTGTCCGGGCTCGCGGTGCGCAAGGTGCTCGCGCGCGAGCGGGCGCCGCTCGAGGACCTGCTCGTGGTGGTCGACGACTTCGCGCTGCCGCTGGGCCGGCTCCGCCTCCGGGAGGAAGGGAGCGCCGGTGGCCACAACGGCCTGCGCTCGATCATCGCCGAGATGGGCACACAGCGGTTCGCACGGTTGCGCGTCGGGATCGGCGAGCCATCGCGACAGGCGGTCGACCATGTGCTCAGCCGGTTCGCGGCGGACGAG
>JACCXQ010000124.1 GCA_013696945.1 Chloroflexota bacterium
AGGGCCAGCGTGTAGGGGTGTCGCGGGTCGCGGTAGATGGCCTCGCGGCCGGCGATCTCAGCCACGCGACCGAGGTACATCACGGCGACGCGCTGGCTGATGTGCTCGACGACGCCCATGTTGTGCGCGATGAAGAGGAATGTCAGGCCGAGCTCGCCCTGTAGCGATCGGAGCAGGTTGAGGACCTGTGCCTGGATCGACACGTCGAGAGCCGAGACCGGCTCATCGCACACGACGAGGTCCGGTTCCAGGACCAGCGCGCGCGCGATGCCGATCCGCTGCCGCTGCCCGCCGGAGAACTCGTGGGCGTAGCGCCTCGCGTGGTACGGCTGCAGTCCCACCAGGTCCATCATCCGCGCCACGCGACGGCGGCGCTCCTTGCCGTCGCCGATGCCGTGGATACGCAGCCCGTCGCCGATGCTGTCGCCGATCGGCGTCCGGGGGTCGAGCGCGGCATACGGGTCCTGGAAGATGATCTGCATCCGGCGCCGGTAGGGCCGTAGATCACCGCCGCGGAGGCGACTGATGTCCTTCCCCTCGAAGAGGATCTGGCCGGCGGTCGGCTCGATGAGCCGGAGCAGCAGCCGTCCGACGGTCGTCTTGCCGCAGCCGGACTCCCCGACCAGCCCGACGGTCTCGCCACGCCAGATACGAAGGTCGACCCCGTCCACCGCGCGGACCTCGGCGACGGTCCGCTGGAGGACGCCACCCTTGATGGGGAAGACCTTGACCAGGTCGCGGAGCTCGATGAGTGGCGTGCCCGCGCGATCGGCCTGCTTGCCCGGCGCGGGCGCGGCGGGAGCCGCGATGACCGTCACGCCGGCGCCACGGCCGTTCGTGAGGCCGCCTCAGGGAAGTCGTCGATGGAAGATCGTGGATCGCCGTCGATGCGGTGGTAGAGCCAGCAGCGCACCTCGTGTCCCGTGCCCACTGGCCGAAGCTCGGGATGGAGCTCCGTGGCCAGCACGTTGTTGTGCTCGACGCGGGCGAGGCACCGCGGCGCGAAGCGGCAACCGGGCGGCAGCTCGATCAGGTTCGGCACGTTCCCGGGTATGACCGCCAGCTCGTCGCGCGTCTGTCCAAGGACAGGGATCGATCCGATGAGGCCCTGCGTGTACGGGTGCTTGGGCCGTGCGAACAGCGTCCGGACGTCGGTCTGCTCGACGATCTCGCCCGCGTACATCACGGCCACACGGTCGCACATCTCGGCGACCACGCCGAGGTCGTGTGTGATGAGGATGATCGCCGTGCCGGTCTCCCGCTGCAGCGTCCGCATCAGGTCCAGGATCTGTGCCTGGATCGTCACGTCGAGCGCGGTTGTCGGTTCGTCGGCGATGAGCAGCTCGGGCTCACAGGCGAGCGCCATCGCGATCATCACGCGCTGCGCCATGCCGCCCGACATCTCGTGCGGGTACGCGTCGATGCGCCTCTCCGGGTCGGGGATGCCGACCATCCGCATCAGCTCGAGGGCACGTGCCCGGGCGGCGCGACGTTTCATACCGCGGTGGATCTCGAGGACCTCGCCGAGTTGGAAGCCCACGTCCATGACCGGGTTCAGCGACGAGGTCGGTTGCTGGAAGATCATCGCGATCCGGTCGCCGCGGAGCTTCCGCAGCTCGTTCTCTTTGATCTGGAGCAGGTCCCGTCCGTCGAACTCGACCTGACCTGCCTCGATGCGACCGGGGCGCACGATCAGCCCCAGGATCGAAAGCGAGGTCACGCTCTTGCCGCAGCCCGACTCCCCGACCAGTCCCATCACCTCGCCACGCCTGACCGTGAAGTCGACCCCGGTGACGGCGCGGACCACCCCGTCACGCGTGTGGAAGGACGTCCGCAATCCCTTCACGTCGAGGATCACCTCGCCACGCTTGCGGGCTGCGCGGTCGGCGGACGGGACGATCTCCTCGATCACGCCTTCCTCGAGCGACACGGCGGCCATCGCCGGCTGGTCGTCTCGGGCGGTCACCGGTTGAGCCTCGGGTCGAGCGCGTCGCGTAACCCGTCGCCGAGCAGGTTGAACGCCAGGACGGTCAGCGCGATGGCGATGCCCGGGAATACGATGAGGTGTGGCGCCGTGAACATCTGGCGCTGCTCCAGGCCGATCATCTGGCCCCACTCCGGCGTCCGGATGTCGGCGCCCACGCCCAGGAACGAGAGTGCCGCCACGTCGAGGATCGCGCCGGCGATGCCGAGCGTGCCCTGGACGATGAGGGGCGTGAGCGCGTTCGGAACGACGCGGCGGACCAGGATGCCCACCGACGAATCGCCCAGCGCCCGTGCGGCCGTGACGT
>JACCXQ010000150.1 GCA_013696945.1 Chloroflexota bacterium
AGTGGCAGGCGCTCGATGTGACCGATATCCCCGAGGGCGTCCCGGTCAAGGCCAGGGCCGGCGCCCAGTCGCTGGTGCTCGTCCGCCAGGGTGACACCGTCCACGCTCTTCACGAGGTGTGCGCCCACGCCGGGGGCCCGCTCTCGGAGGGAAAGGTGGTAGACGGGTGCATCGAATGCCCGTGGCACGGCTCCCGCTTCGAGCTGGCCAGCGGCTACAAGAAACGCGGCCCCAGCACTTTCGACCAGCCCCGCTACGAGGTGCGCCAGAGCGCATCGGGCGGCTGGGAGGCACTCCGCGTCACCTCCGGGAGCGCGGGCGTCGGGGAGCACTGACCCGGCGCACGCTGCTCAGGCTCTCCCGAGGGCGATGAGCGCGATGGCGACCGTCGCGAGGATGACCCCGCCGATCCGCACGCGTGACAGCCGCTCGCCGAGGAAGAAGCGCGCCAGGAGCGCGGTGACCACCGGATAGAGCGACGAGGTCACCACAGCGACGGCGAGCTCGCCCGAATCGTTGGCGATGATGAAGAAGAGGTTGCCGCCCAGGTCTCCGAGCCCTGCCAGCACGCACAGCGGAAGCAAGCGCCGGGGGATGCGCAGCGACGGGGCCCTGCCGCGTGCCGAAAGCAGCAGGATCGTCGACCCGACCGCGATGAGGCCTGCGACGCGCACGATCATGATCGGCCACCACGTTTCCCCGCCAGCCGACCGCGACTGGTCGACGCCCAGGAAGAACGCGGCGAACCCGAGGCCGGCCGCCAGCACCAACAGCAGCTCCCCCCGTCTCCCCGGCCGGTCGCTGGCGGGCCCCGATGAGGTGGCCGGGGCGTCCGGAAGGCTGATGATCACGACGGCACCGAGCGCTGCGGCGATCCCGACGAGCAGGACGGGGCCGACAGGCTCCCCACTCACCAGCCCGATGAGCGCCGGGATGCCGGCGCCGATGACTGCCGCGAGAGGCGCCACCAACCCCATCGTGCCGCGCGACAACGCCAGATAGAACGCCCCGAGCCCGCCGACGCCGCTCGCCCCCGCGACCGCGGCCCACGCCAGTGCCTCGGCCGGCGGGAGCGGCTCGGGCAGAGCCAGAAGCAGGACCGTCGTCGCCGCGAAGCCGATGACCTGCCCGGCCGCGAGAGTGGGAAGGACGCTTCCGAGCCGGCTGGCGATCCCGCCCGAGAAGTCGCCGATCCCCCAGCTGAGGGCCGAGGCGAGTGCCGGGACGGAGGTCGGGAGGGTCAGGACGTCGTGGGTTCGGCGCCCCAGAGCGTGGGCGCCTCGGTCGGAGCGCTCTTGACCCCCGGAGCCGTCGGGGCCGACGATGCGGCGACGGGTACGCGTGGCAGCCGGCCCGGGGGTGAGCCGGGTGGCAAGCCCGGTGCAGGCAGGCTGGGTGGCACCACCCAGGGCCCGTTGATGGGCGTGTCGACCGATTCCTCGGGCACATCACGAGCCTCTGGTCCAGGTAGGGCCACGACCTTGTCCGCGACGTCGTCGTAGCGGTCGGAGCAGGTCAGGTAGATGACCTGGTGGTCGTGTGCGATGCGCTTGAGCAGCTCGACGGCGCGACGGGCACGGTCGTCGTCGAAGGTCACGAAAGGATCATCGAAGACGAGCGGTGGCCGGCGGTCCTGGGTCACCTGGCGGACCAGGCCGAGCCGCGCGGCGAGGTAGATCTGGTCGATCGTGCCCTGGGAAAGCGTCGTGACGTCGACCCAGTCGCCACGCTCAGCGGAGTAGACGCTGAACCGCAGCTCGTTCTCGTCGACGCGCACGCGGCGATATCGACCGTCAGTGATGGCCGATACGTCGGCGCCCATCCGCTGCTCCAGGAAACGAGCTGCCTTCTTCATCGTGGCCTGCTCGGCCGAATCGAGTGCCCCGAGCGCGCTCTCGTAGATGCGCAGGCGGCGCTCGTGGGACACGAGGGATGCTCGCGTCGCGTCGAGCTGTTCGATGGTCGCGGCTACCTCCTCGGCGTCGACGGTGTTGGCCTCGACCCTTGCCCGCGCCGCGGCCTCGGCGACGATGGCATGGCCGTGCTCGGCCCGGACCGAGCGGACCGCGGCGTCGGCACGCTGGCGATGGCCGTCGGGGTCGATGCCGACCGGTCCCATCCCGGCCAGGACATGGCGTGCCTCGTCGGCCGTGGCGGCCATCCGGTCGCGCAGCTGACCCACGTCCTCCCATTCCTCGGGAGCGTCGCCGAGGAGGCCGCGGTACTCGGCGCGGAGTCGCTCGATCGACGCGACATGCTCGGTCTCCGCGGCGAGGAGCGTCTCGGCGGCCGACAACTCGGCCATGCCAAGCGCAGCGAGCTGCGTGTCGCGGTCGCGCTCCACGATGCGAAGCCGCTCTTCCAGGTCGGACCGGCCGCGAAGTCGCCGCGCGATCTCCGTGTCGCGCATCTCATTCTGCAGCCGCACGCGGGACGCTCGCGAGCGGAGCCGCAGCACCAGGAGGAGCGACCCGACGGCGAACACGCCGAGGAGGCCCGCGACGCCGAGCCCGACGGTGCCACCAACGGCGAGGAGGGCTGCGACGGCACCGATCGCCAACAGGACGGGCAGCGCGAGCGCCGGCTGCCACGCCGGCGACGAGACGGCCGTCGCCTGCCACTGGGACGGGTCGGGCTGCGTCGCGAGCTCGGCACGCTGCTCCGAGATCTCGTACTCAAGGCTGCGCAGCTGCTCGACGCCGCTGCGCAGGACGGGGAGCGCGGTCGGCGAAGGGTGCGCGGACTCAGCGCGTGCGATCTCCTCGCGCAGCTCCGCCGCGCGGCGATAGCGGGTGTACTCGGCTTCCGCCTTGGCCAGGCGGTCGCGTGCCGCGACGGCACGTTCGGCCGCTTCCAGATCGGCCTCCGCCTGCGACAGCCGGGCGTCGATCGCCTCGCGATCGGCGCGGGCCTCGGCGAAACCGCTGCGGTCGTGCTCGAGCGCCCCGAGTGCCGCCTCGCCGGAAGCGGCGTCCGTCGCGAGCCTCGCGATCGCATCGCGCGCCTGCTTGACGGGCCCTGGGTTCTTGGCGCCTTCTGCCCGGTAGCGGCTGATAGCCTCCTGGAGCTTGCGTCGCGCCGCCCAGGTCCCGCGGTCGGCGCCGCTCATCGATTGGTGGAGTCGGTCCCGGAGGGCGCCCTCGTCCCGGTCCAGGTCGGAGAGCTCGGCATGACGGATGCAGGCGGTCGAGCGGAAGAACTTCTCTGACGGCAGGCCGGTCAGGTCCGCCAGACGCTGGTCAACGAGCGCCGGGTCGGTGTGGACCTCACCGCCCAGCTCCAGATGGGCAGTCCCTCTCGCGCCGGCGAAGACCTTCACTACCCGGCCCTTGACGCCATCCTCCTCGAACGCTATCTCGATCGTCGGCGCCGCTTCGGGCCGGCTCCAGGGCCGGACGTTGTCCATGTCCGACGCGGTCGACGTCGGCCGGCGGAAGAGGCCCATCTCGAGGGCGCGCTGGATGGTCGATTTACCGGCCTCGTTCGGGCCACGAACGACGGTCAGGCCGGGCGCCAGCTCCACGTCCAGGGATGCGTGCCGCTTCAGGTCGCTCAGTCGGACGCTCGTCAGCCGCATGTCAGACCAGCGTGACGCGCTGAGGGTCGTCGAGCAGGACGCGGAGCAGTCGCAGCGCTTCCCGATGCTCGGCCGCGACATCCTCCGCGCCAGCCGTATCGGCGGCCGCGATGCGCGTCTGGAGGTCCCGCGTGAAGACGCCGGCGATGGTGTCCGGTGGGGGGAGCGGTCCTTCGGGCAGTGCGGCGATGGACGTGTCCCGAATGCGGAAGCCGAAGAACGCATCGCGCATCTGACGTTCGACCTCATCGGTGTTCAGATCCAGCGCGTCGGCGGCGACGCCGAGAAGCTTCACGTCGAGGACCAGATCGGGATCGGCGAGAGCTCGCAGCTGGCGCACCAGCTCATCCTGCGAGGCAAGCCCGGCGACGTCCACGTCGAGGTGCCGAAAGCGCGTCCTGCCGACGGCGATGGGCTCGATCGAGACGGTCGGCCGTTCTGGAGTGCCGCCCAAGGTGATCGCCAGGACCTGACCGGCACCGTCCTGGTCCACGGCCACCGGTTCGGGCGCCCCGGAGTAGGCCCACGTCGTGCCGCCGGCGCGGCCCTGGCGCATCGAATGCCAGTGGCCGAGCGCGAGGTAGTGAAGGCCGCTCGCGGCGACCTCCTCCTGCGTGAACAGGACGTCGTCGGACTCGACCTTGCCCTCGATCCGCAGCGACCCATGGATCATCCCCACGGCATAGCGGGCCGGTGCTCCGGCGAGGACCTTGTCGAACCCGTGGAACGGGCTCTGCGGCTGGCGCTTGGTCGAGAAGACGCGGCCGTGCACCGCCACGTCCAGGTCCCCGAAGACGATCGACGGCGATCCGGGCGTCAGGACGGTGAGGAGGTCGGAGCCGGCCGGAAGCCCGGCCATCGCACGCAGGTCGAACACGCGGTAGATCGAGGTCGGGTCGTAGCAGTCGTGGGTGCCGGGGATGAGGACGGTGCGGATCTGCCGATCGGCCAGCCGCTTGAGCTCACCGGCCGCGCGCTCAACGGAGCGGCGGGGCTGCGCGTTCGAGTCGAACAGGTCGCCGCCGATGAGGACGATGTCGACCCGGCGCTCGATGGCAGCGTCGACGGCCCGCGAGAAGGCCGCGAACTGACGCTCGCGCTGCTTGGCCGCGACCTCGCCAAGGTCGTCGTGGCGAGCGCCGAGGTGGACATCGGCCATGTGCAGCAGCGATGGCATGGGGCGCCGGGATCCCTCCGATCTGCCGAGATGGCTTCGACGCTGCCACGGCCGAGGCAGGCGCCGCGTGTCGGACGATTGTGACATCGGGCGGCTGCTCGGGCAGTGGTACTGATCGGTGGTCCGGGGTGGCCGGGAGTGGTGGGCCGGCGGCCCTCGGATGTCGGGCCTTGTCCCCTCTCGACGAACGGTGCTAACCTGCTCGGCAGCATCCGGTGCGCCCCAGACAGGGACCTCGGCAGAGCACCTGGGACGCGCGGCGCCCGGCCCTCCCCCGACGCCACGCTTCGGTTTCGCGCTGCCGGCAGATGGGTCGCGCCGGGTTCGGGAGGATGGTTCGGCTGCTCCACGGAGGTCTGTTCTCGTGTCCTATACCGATCGAAACGTGACGTGTCTTGACTGCGGCATCGAGTTCGTGCACTCGGTCGCGGACCAGGAGTTCTACGCGCAGAAGGGATTCGCGTCAGACCCCAAGCGCTGTCCGAGCTGCCGCGCCACACGGCGGACGATGCGCGAATCCAACGGATACGACGTCCGCGACATCGGCGGCCCTCGCGGATACGAACGAGGCGACGACCGGCCCGCGCGCGAGTACTTCGCGGTCATCTGCTCGAAGTGCGGCAACGCGGCCCAGGTGCCCTTCAAGCCGCGCATGGACAAGCCCGTCTACTGCTCCGACTGCTTCCGGGGGGTCCAGGCGGTCTGAGCCGCGACGGGGGCCGGGGTAGACTGCGAGAGCCGGCCGGCCCGAAAGCGACCTCGTCGGGCGAGCCGCAGACCGAGGTGGCCCCACTCCGATGACCGACACCGCGACCCGGCCGCGTCTCAAGATCACGTACGCCACGCTGCGCAACGACAACGACGAGCTGCACGCCCAGTTCGAGCAGGGGCTCGACCGCGCCCGCGGGTTGCTCGGTGCGTACCACCGCAACGTGGTCGGTGGCCGCGAGCGAGATGGTGACGGGACGTTCGAGAAGCGGACGCCCATCGACGGAACGGTCATGGGCACGTTCGCCAAGGGCACCCGGCAGGACGTGCGGGATGCGATCGACGCTGCCCGACGCGCGTTCCCGGAGTGGGCGCGCATGCCCTGGCAGGACCGCGTCGCGCTCCTGCGCAAGGTCGCCGACCTCATCAGCGAGCGCCAGATGGAGTTCTCGGCCCTCCTGTCGATGGAGGTGGGCAAGAACCGGCTCGAAGCGCTCGGCGACGTCGAGGAGACAGCCGACCTGATCCGCTGGTCGTGCGACATGGTCGAGCGGAACGACGGGTTCGACCACCCCATGGGCAACCTGGGTGACCCTGCCGTCCACACTCGATCGGTCCTGAAGCCGTATGGCGTCTGGGCGGTCATCAGTCCCTTCAACTTCCCGTTCGCACTGTCGGGTGGTCCGGCCGGCGGTGCGTTGGTCGCCGGCAACACCGTCGTCTACAAGCCGTCGAGCGACGCGCCTCTCTCGGGCGTCTGCCTGGCCCAGGTGATGCACGACGCGGGCCTTCCGGATGGCGTCTTCAACATGGTCATGGGTCCGGGAGAGTCGGTCGGCGCGGAGCTCCAGGAGAACGAGGGAGTCGACGGCATCATCTTCACCGGGTCGTTCGAGGTCGGCTTCGGGCTATACAAGGAGTTCGCCAAGGCGTACCCCAAGCCGGTCATCGTGGAGATGGGCGGCAAGAATCCGGCCATCGTCAGCCGCAAGGCGGATCTCGACGAGGCGGCCGAGGGCGTGATGCGTGCCGCGTTCGGGTTCTCCGGGCAGAAGTGCTCGGCGAACAGCCGCGTCTACGT
>JACCXQ010000188.1 GCA_013696945.1 Chloroflexota bacterium
GGCGGCGGGTCGGGCGGTCGCTGCAAGCGGTCGACGATCTGGGCCGGCGTCATCGTGGCATCGAGCTTGAACGTTCCCGTCTGGAGCTTGTTCTCGAGATCCTTCGTGACGACCAGGTACTGGAAGACGAGCGAGTCGGAGATCAGCCCCTCGGCCGCGAGGTCCCGGGCGATCTGGGAGACGGTGTCGCCCTCACCGACGATGAACTCGATGGGCGCGTCATCGGGCCCGGCGGGGCGGGTCAGCGCGTCGCCAAGGTCGGCCTTGATCACGTCGGCGACCACGCCCCACTGCATGGACTGCGGGTTGTCTCGGGCGAGACCCCGTGCGAAGTCGCGGAACGCGGGCCCGGCAAAGAAGAATGCTCCGCCGAGCACGACCGCGGCGAGGATGCCGAGGAATAGCAGCCCACGAAGCGAACCGCCCGACCGTCGCGGCCGGTAGGTGCCACCGCGGATGTCGGTGGGGCTGCTTCGGTACGAACGGATCCCGCGGATCGTGCTGCGATCGTTGCGTGGCGATCGTCCCCTGCCCTGGACCGTCACGCGCGCACCGCGGCTCGGTCGTCGAGCTCAGCCTGGAGGATCGCGACGGCAGCCTCGCGGTCGATCCGGGCACGATAGGCGTGACGCGCACGCCCCGAAGGCGGACCGCCGGCCGGACCGCGCCGCGGACGCCCCAGGCGGCTCTCCGCCGTGACACTGGTCAGCCGCTCGTCCCGCATCGAGATCGGCAGGCCGAGCTGCGAGGCGATCCGTTCCGCCCACACGCGCGTCGAGAGCGCCTGCGGGCCCTCCGTGCCGTCCATCCGGAGCGGCAGCCCCACGACGAGCTCTCCTACGCCCTGCTCGCGGACCACGCTCTCCAGGACCTGCGCGTCGTGCTCGTCGTCCGCGCGACGGATCGTGGCGAGCGGACGGATGGTGCCCGTCTGCGGGTCGGCGACGGCGAGACCGACCCGTCGACCGCCCAGGTCGATGCCGAGCAGCCGCCCCCGGGAGACCTCGGTGGCGATCTCGTGGGGCGTGCTCGACAGAGGTCGGGGCCGAGGGGTCACTGGTTGCTCCGTTGAGGGTCCAGGAGCGTCAGGTCGATCCTCCGCGCATCGTCCGGGACCGTGTCGATGAAGTCCGGCCAGGGCGTGATCTCGACGCTTCCGTAGGCCCCCAGTATGACGCGAGCCTCGGAGATCTTCTTGCCCCGGACCGCCGCCACGAGGTCCGCGGCGGCCAGTGGCGCGTATTGCTCACCCTCGACGGACACGTCATAGACGATCTTCCGACCCTCGACGCGCCCTTCACCGACGGTCGTGGTGACCGAGCCCTCGAAGAGCCGCGCTGTGGCCGGCAGCTCCGCGGCGAGCCGCTCGGCGGCTACCTCGCCGATGAGCGCCTCGTCGACCGCAAGCACCGTACCGCGTGATTCGCCCGTCAGCGAGAACACCTCCATAGGCTGATCCACGAGGTCGCCGGCGGCGACCGAGGCGGTCACCTCGTCGCGGACCGCAGTATCGGGGAAGATCCTCAGCCCGCGCGGGGTCGTGGCCGGATCGGCCAGCGCCGCGGCGAGCTGCACCTCGAGCTGCGCGGTGAGCGCAACCATCGCGGCGTCGTAGTCTTCACGCGTCACGATGCGCGTCTCGGTGCGGCGCCCGTCCGTCGTGGCATCGGGGTTGGTGGCGGTCACGAGCTGCGCCGAGATAGGCTGCGGCAGCTCGGTGATCGACTCGGCCGGCACATTGCCCTCGGGGCCCGGGCGCACGGCGCGGATCGCCGCCTGCGCGGAGGCGGGCCCCGTCTGGAACGAGGCCTGCGGTACGGTCACGCTCTTGGTCGTCTCGAACTCGATGCCCGCGTCGGTCGAGATCCGTGTGCCCTCCGGGATGGGGACCTCGAACAGCGTGTTCTCGCTGGTGAACCGGATCCGGCCGGTCGCCCGGGTCTGGACCAGCTCGACACCCGTCGCCTCGAACTGGTCCGTAGCCGACAGCGGGATGTCGAGCTGCTCGGCGGGGATGATGCCGGTTTCCGGGTCCGGCACCGCGGTCGCCGGATCAGCGACCACCCTGATGGTCAGCGGCCCTACTGCTTCCGCGTGCGGACGGACGCTGATCGAGACACTCGGCAGGTAGAGGTATGCGCCGTAGAGCGCGCCACCGACGATCCCTGCCACGATCGCCAGGCGCACGATCAGTCCGATCGGGCTGCGGCGCCGCGAGCGAGGACGGCCGCGAGCAGGCGCCTGGTCCGTCCACGGCGGACGCGCCGCAGCCCCTGGATCCGCCGCGGTCCCGACCGCCGCCGCGGAGCGCTGGCCCGTCATCGCCCCCGACGATCCCGCGCTCGCCGTCGAACGTGGCAGGACGCGCGTCTTCTCGAGATCCGTCCCGTGGGTCTGCCGCCCCCAGTCGCGAGGGTTCGCCGCGGCGCGTCGAGCCTGCTCCACCATCGGCTCCACGGGCGCGACCGGGACGTCCATGTGTGGTGCCGGCGTCGCCGCCGATGGCATGAGCACCGGTTGCGGCTGCGAGGCATCCTGGCCACCCGTCGCGTCGGGATCGCGCCTTCCCTCGAGCCCTGCTTCGGCCAGCGCCGCCTCGGCCTCATCGACAGTGGCATACGCGGGCATCCCGGCTGAGATGGCGATAGACCGGACGCCCGGTTCCCCACTCACGAGCGCGACTGTCACGCCACGTTCGTGACCCTCCCGGGCGAGCAGCCGGAAGTTGATGCGGCTGGTCGAGATGCGCGAGCCAGGCGGTACGAAGAGGATGAAGCCTCGATCGTCGGTCGCCCTCAGTCGGGCGACCGCATCCGTGATCTCGTCGTCGACCTCGAGATAGCAGACCGTCATCGGTCGTGGACCCTCATCGGGGGCCAGTCTGCGCTAGACGCGCATCACCCGCAGCACTTTGCGAAGGGCGGCATCGAGGGGAGCCTCCGGCGCGGCCATCTCGATGGCCTGGTAGGCGAGCCCCAGCGGCGGGATGTCCTGGACGTCGATCAGGAGATCGGTCGCGTCGCGGATGGCCTCGATCTGGCCGGGCTCGATGGTGTCGACGATGGGCGGCCGCGCGAACGGCAGGTCCTTCGAGAACTGCGGGTCGCGCAGCGCGGCGGGGATCTGCGGCAGCCGCGAACCGCCGCCGCAGACGTAGATCCGACCGGGCAGGAGCGCGTTCCGACCGAACTCCTCGAGCACCAGCTCGATGCCGGCCGACCAGACCGCGACATCCTCGGCGATGATCGCGGCGATCTCATCCTGTCGGTCCACCGCCACGCCCTTGGCGAAGTCGACCTTCAGCTCCTCGGCTCGCGCGAAGGGTAGTTCGAGCCGATCCGCGAGGGACTTGGTGAAGGCGCGGCCGCCGAGGGCGAACATCTTGGTGCTCTCCACTCCCCCGCTTCGGACGAGTGCCACGTCGGTCGTGCCGCCACCGACGTCGATGAAGAGCGCGCCCGCCTGGAGCACCTGCTCACCGCCCAGCACCCGCGCCACCGCGTACGGCTCCGCGACGATCGCCAGCAGCTCCAGGTCGAGCTGGCTCGCGACGCTCTGGAGCGCCCCGAGATGGATGAGCGGCGCGAACGCGTTGAAGATGCTGATCCGCACGTGGCGGCCCTGGAACCCGACCGGGTTGGTCACCGCGTAGCCGTCGATCGTCGCTCCCGTGACCGCGGCATGGACGAGACGGATGTCGACGTTGGGCAGGCCCGTCTCCCAGGTGATGGCCCGCTCGGCCTCGATCAGCGCCTCGCGCTGCACCCCGTCGATCAACTTCTGGAGCTCCTGCTCGCTGATGGCCTGGTCGGGACGCTTGCGCTCCTGGTCGTGGCTGATCGTGAACCCCTTGACCAGCTCACCGGCGATGCCGATGACGACCTGCGTCGAGCGGAAGCCGGCCATCTCCTCGGCTTCCTGGAGCGCGACCTGGCAGTTGTCGACCACGGCCGCGATGTCGGCGACCGTGCCGGACTGCATGTGCGAGAGCCCCTGACGCTTCCGGCCGACGCCTCGGACGATGCCGTGCCCCGTGCGGTCGATCTCGAACACGAGCGCTTTAGCGAACTCGGTCCCCACGTCGAGCGCGGTGCATGCGGCAAGCGAGTCAGCTTCCTCGCGCTGGAGGAAGCGGCGCCAGAAGGCCATCGCGCCTACCCGGCGGGTTCGTCGGGCACGGACGCGTCGAGCTGCGCTGCGAGCGCCTGTCGGATCGCCTCGAGTGCGCTCGGCACCCGGTCGCGGCGCGTGCCCCGGGCCTGCGCCATCTCGGGACGGCCGCCACCACGCCCCTCGAACACCGGCGCACCCGACTGCACGAGCGCACCCGCCGAGACGCCCTGGCGGACCAGGTCGTCACTGACCGTGACGAAGAGCTGCGGCTCGTCCGATTCCAGGGCGAGCGCGATGACGCCATCACCCAGCACCCCTCGGAGGTCGCGTGCGTATCCCTTCAACTCCTCCATCGACGCGAACGGGGCCGCATAGGCGAGGAAGCGCGTCCCGTCGACCGACTCTGCGCTCTGGGCGAGCTCCGCCGGCCGAAGCGCTTGGCTCCCGCCACCGGTCTCGCGAACCCGGCGCTCCAGCTCGCCGACGCGGGCCACGAGCTCCTCGATCCGCTCGGGGAGGGAGGCCGCGGAGCGGGCGCCTGCCGCGGAAGTGGCGCGCTCGAGCGTCGCGAAACGCTCCGCGACCAGCCGATCCCCTGCCTCGCCCGTGACGGCCTCGATCCGCCGCATGCCCGATCCGATGGAGCGCTCTCCGGTGATGAAGAAGCTGCCGATCTGGCCCGTCGCTCGGCAATGCGTTCCACCGCAAAGCTCGCGGCTGTAGCCATCGACCATCACGACACGCACCTGCTCGCCGTACTTCTCGTCGAAGAAGGCGTCTGCGCCCAGCTCGATGGCTTCGGCCATCGTCATGAACGCGGGCGTGACAGTGCGATCGTCGCGCACCACGCCGCGGACCTCCCCCTCGATGGCTCGCTTCTCGTCGTCGGTCAGTGGCCGGTCGCCCGGGTAGTCGAAACGCAATCCATCCGGGGTCACCAGCGACCCTGCCTGACGTGCCTGCTCGCCGATCGTGTTGCGTAGAGCTCGGTGCAGCACGTGCGTGCCCGTGTGGTTCCTCATCGTGCTCGCGCGCCGTGGCGGATCCACCTCCGCGATGACGGGCTGCCCGACATGGATGCGACCGTGGAGCGACCCGCGATGCACGATGACCCCGCCCATCGGACGCTGCGTGTCGGTGACGGTGAACAGCGCCTCTCCCGTGCCAGCGTCGCGGATGACGCCCTGGTCGCCGACCTGACCGCCCCCCTCGGGGTAGAAGGGGGTCGCATCAAGGACGAGCTCCGCGGCGGCCGAGGCCTCGGCGCGCAGCTCGACCTCCGGCTTCGCCTCGAGATCCTGGTACTCCATGCCGTCGCGGAGGATGGCCACGACCGTACCGGCGGCGCTGGTCGTCTCGTAACCGACGAAGGTCGTCTCCGTGGCACGCCGGGCGATCTCGTCGTAGATGGCGGTCATCTGCGCCTGTCTGGCGAGATCCTGCTTCTTGCCGCTGCGGCTGCGCTGTCGCTGCTCGGCGAGGAGCTCCTCGAAAGCGGCACGGTCGACACGAACGCCGTACTCGGCCGCCAGCTCGACGGTGAGGTCGATGGGGAACCCGTACGTGTCGTGCAGCCGGAACGCCACCTCTCCCGGGAGCGTGGGCGGATCGTCGGGCAGATCCTCGAAGCGCCGGCCCACGACGCGATCCGCGCCGGTCAGGGGGATGAGCGCCTCCTCCAGCTGGAAAGTGCCCGAGTCGAGCGTGCGAGAGAACTGGCCCTCCTCGCGGACGATCGTGCCGAGGATCGCGTCGCGCCGCTCCGCCAGGATGGGATAAGCCTGCTGCATCAGCCCGATGACGACCGCCGACGTCTCGGCCAGGAACGGCTCGGTGCGTCCGAGCAGGCGGCCGTGCCTGACGGCGCGGCGGATGATGCGCCGCACGACGTAGCCGCGGCCCTCGTTGGACGGCAACACGCCGTCGGCGATGGCGAAGGTCATCGCGCGCGAGTGATCGGCGATGACCTGGTAGCTGAACCGCTCCGCCTCGAACGCCGAAGGGTCGTGTCCCAGGAGCTCGCGCATCTTGTCGTGGATCGGCGTGAAGAGGTCCGTGTCGTAGGTCGTGTCGGCCTGCTGGATGACGCCCGTCAGTCGCTCGAGACCCATGCCCGTGTCGACGCTCTTGAACGGCAGCGGCACGCGCGGACCCTCGGCCGGCTGGTCGAACTCCATGAACACGAGGTTCCAGATCTCGCGCCAGCGCGGGCATTCGTCGGCGTGGTCAGGGACGCACTCGGGGCCTTCGGCAAGCTCCGGGCCGCGGTCGAAGAAGATCTCCGAGCATGGGCCGCAGGGCCCTGTGTCGGCCATCCGCCAGAAGTTGTGGTCGTCACCGCGGTCGACGTCACCCCAGACGGCCATGCGGTCGGCCGGCACGCCGATCTCGTCGCGCCAGACGGCACGTGCCTCCTCGTCATCCCTGTACGTCGTGACACCGAGCCGCTCGCCGGGGATGCCGAAGCGCTCGGTCAGCAGCTCCCACGCCCAGTGGATGGCCTCGCGCTTGAAGTAATCCCCGAAGCTCCAGTTGCCGAGCATCTCGAAGAGCGTGTGCGACCCCGGCTTCCGGCCGACCTCCTCGAAGTCGTTGTGCTTGCCCGCCACGCGCAGGCAGCGCTGCGCGTCGACCGCCCGCTTGTACGAGCGCGTCTCCACGCCACGCAGCACGTCCTTGAACTGGACCATCCCGGAATTCGTGAAGAGGAGCGTCTGATCACCGGCCGGCACGAGGCTGGCGCTGGGCACGACGGTATGACCGCGCTCGGTGAAGAAGTCGAGGAATCGTTGCCGGACCTCGGCGCTGGGCAGGTAGCGTATCCGGGGGTCCTTCGGCGGTCCCCCGTTCGACGGTCCGGACATTGCGCCGGAGTGTAACGAACGCGACCCCCCATGGGCCGGCGGGACAGCCGCTACGTCGTCATTGGGGCGGCGCTACTCCCCGACGGCCTCGTCGTCTCCTGCCAGCCGGCGTCGGAGCCGGTCCGCCCCGGAGGCGATCCCCTCGCCCACCGTCTGGACCGTCCTCCGCGCCCCCTCGACGACGTCGGCCGGGCCGCGCACGATCGACTGCGTCGCGGCGAGCGTGCCCCGGAGGGTGACCAGCGTTTCTTCCGCCTCGTCCGCCAGTCGATCCAGGCGCTCGAGACGTGGCCGGGCCTCAGCAACGGTCAGCGCCACCTCCTCCGCCGCACCGCGTGCCTGGCGCAGAGTGGCGGGAAGCTCGTCATCGAGCCGCTCGAGCGTGCGGCTCACGTTGCGGGCAAGGCGGTAGGCGATGAGGGCAGTGAGCAGCAGTGATGCGGCGGTAACGACGGCGGCGGTGGCCACGATGATCCGGAATGTTGCGTCATCCATCGCTCGTCCCCTACCTCGCGCGCGTGGGACCGAGGATGGTCGTGACGGCCACGACGAGGATGCCCGCCCACGCCACGACCGACGCCCACAGCAGGGAGTAGTCACCGAGCCGGATCGGGTCGCCCAGCCGCGCCCCGAGCGCCGAGCCCGCGTACGCGCCGAGGATGGCGGCCAGAAGGACGAGCGGCAGCCGCACGCCGATCTGCCCACGGATGAGCACGTAGAGCGCGGTGTGGAAAACGCCCACGACGAGCGAGAGGACGGGGGCCGGACCGATCTCGGGCAGCGTCATCGGACGATCGAGCGCGTCATACCGCACGGATCCGCCCGCCGCCCAGGACCTCATCACCTCGATAGAAGACGGCTGCCTGACCAGGCGCCGGTGCCCATGCCGGGGACTCGAGCTGGACCTCCCAGCGACCACCTCGCTCGGGCTCCGTGGCGGAGGCCCGGCGGACGACGCCGGGGACCGGGACCTGCCGGTGCCGGATGCGGATCTGGGCGTCGAACGCGTCGCGTCCCGGCGGACCGTGCCCCACGAACGACGTGGCCTCGACATCGAACCGCTGCTGCTGGAGATCCTCCTTCCGCGCCAGGGTCACCAGGTTCGCCGCAGCGTCGATCGCCCCCACGTAGCGGCGCTCGCCGAGCGCCACACCCAGACCGGCGCGCTGCCCGACGGTGTAGGCCGCCGCACCTCGGTGCTCACCGACCAGGCGGCCGTCGACGTCGATGAGTGGCCCGGGCGTCTCTTGCCAGCCGGCTCGGTCGCGGAGCGCGTCGCGGTAGTCGCCGCTCGGCGCGAAGCAGATCTCCTGGCTCTCCGGCTTCTCGGCCGTCGCCAGGCCGTAGCGGCGAGCGGCGTCGCGCACCTCCGGCTTGGTCAGCTCCCCGAGCGGGAATCGGACGTGCCCCAGCTGGTCCTGCCGGAGCCCGTAGAGGAAGTAGCTCTGATCCTTGTCGGCATCGACGCCGCGCAAGAGCCGGTACCGTCGCCCGTTGGGCGCGTCTGCATCCTCGAGAGCATCGACACGGGCGTAGTGGCCGGTCGCGACGGCATCGCAGTCGTATAACCGCCGAGCCCGACCAAGGAGCGCCCCGAACTTGACATACGTGTTGCAGTCCACGCACGGGCTGGGCGTCCGTCCCCCGAGGTACGCGCCAAGGAACGGATCGATGACGCCCGACTTGAACTCGCGCTCCAGGTTGAGCACATAGAACGGGATGTCGAGCTGCGCCGCGACACGTCGTGCGTCGTCCGCGGCGTCCAGGGAGCAGCAGCTCTTCTTGATCTCGCTGTACGTGTCGGCGACGTCGTGCAGGCGCATCCAGACACCGACCGTCTCGGCCCCCGATCCGCGCACCAGCGCGGCCGCGACCGATGAATCGACCCCGCCCGACATGGCGACCAGGACGCGCTCTCGGCTCAGGCGCCGACCTCCTGGCCCAGTGGGTCGGCCGCCAGATCCCCCGCCGCAGCGCGCATCCGGGCGATCGTCTCGGGGATGATCTCGGTCGCCCGGTCGACCTCCTCATCGGTCGTCTGGCGTCCCAGGCTGATGCGAAGTGCTCCGCGCGCCTCCTCGTCGGGATAGCCCATCGCGCTGAGCACGTGCGAGGGCTCCGTCGAGCCGGTCGTGCAGGCCGATCCGGTCGAGGTACAGATGCCCTCCAGGTCGAGGGCGAGCGAGACCGAGACGCCGTCGGTGTCGCGCGCGATGACCGAGAGGTGGCCCGGCAGACGCTGGCGCGGATGGCCCGTCATCTCGACGCCGGGGACGCGAAGCACGGCGTCGCGCAGCCGATCCCGCTGCCGCCGAAGCCGCCCGACCGTCTCGGGGCGCTCCCTGGTACACAGCTCGAACGCCTTGGCGAGTCCCACGGCTCCCGCCACGTTCTCCGTCCCTGCTCGGCGGTAGCGCTCCTGGGTGCCGCCCTGCTGCTGCGGCAGGATCGTCGTCCCGTGGCGCATCCAGAGCGCCCCCATGCCCTTGGGTCCCTCGAACTTGTGGGCTCCGAGGGACACCAGGTCGACATCGAGCCGCTGCACGTCGATGGCGACGTACGGGGCGGCCTGGACGGCGTCGAGGTGGATGAGGATCCCCTTGTGCCGTCGCACCCGCGCCACGAGCTCCTCGACCGGCTGGATGGTGCCGACCTCGTTGTTGGCAAGCATCACCGTGAGGAGGACCGTGCGGTCGGTAAGTGCCGCGTCGAGCTGATCGGGATCGACCCGGCCGTATCGGTCGACCGGCAGGAAGATCGGCTCGAAACCGAACTTCTCGAGGTGCTGGACCGTGTGGAGAACGGCGTGGTGCTCGACCGACGAGGTGATGATCTGGTTGCCGTGCGCCTTGCCGGCCCACGCCGCGCCCTTGATGGCGAGGTTGATCGCCTCCGTGCCGCCGCTGGTGAAGACGACCTCTCGCGGCGCGCCGTTGAGGCACCGCGCGACGGTCTCGTGCGCCTCGTCGAGTGCGGCACGCGCACGGCGACCGGCGGCGTGCGCAGACGAGGGGTTGCCGTACGTCTCGGTGAGGAGCGGCAGCATCGCCTCGAGCGCCTCGGGCCGGAGCGGCGTCGTGGCGGCGTTATCGAGGTAGATCATCGGCCGGCATCGTACACCGCGCTAACCGGCCTGCCTCCGGGTCAAGAAGTTCTTGACTCCTGATCCGCGGTGGGGTACCGTCCCGGCTATGCCCGAGCGCCGAAAGAGGCAGCTTGGACGTCTCGTGATCGCTGTGTACGCCCTGGTCGTCGCGGCGGCTTGGCCCCCGGCGGTCGTCAATGGCGGCCATGGCGCTATCTGTGCCAATACCGGCGCAGGAGGCAACGCCCTTGGCTACGGTCGGACCCACGGATCCGAACAAGGAGCAAGGGCTTACCTCGACCAGCAGTCCCTCCACTATTGCTCGGCGAGCGGCGTGCCGGACCGGGATGACGACAGAGGAACTTCGGCATGGGTGGCAGTGACTGGTCCAGCAGGCGGTTACAACATCATCCAGATGGGCATCGTGCGCTGTCTCGGCGCAGATCTCTATTCGTACTGCGACGGCTCCCTCATCCGGGTCTTCGCTTGGGGCCGTCAGCCCGAAGCACCAGGCTGCGCTGGGTTCTCTCGAGTCCCGCCGATCGGAATCAAAGTCGGAACGGTCGATACGTCGGATCCCCCCCTACGCTACAAGGTGCTGCACGCGGGCGGGCTCTGGGGCGGTTACGTCGGAGCCTTGAAGGAGGCCCACGTGTTGGAATCTAGTATCTGCTGGACGCCGGAGGACCTTCAATACTTCACCGAGACGATGGACGACGGCGATGCCCACGGAGGCACGGATTCGAACCACTTCTACTTCGCCGAGGTGCAGGGCCTCGGGACCGAGGGTGGCGGCTGGTCGACATTCGAAATGCCGGGCTGTGTCACCTATAGCGACGCGCCCGATCCGACGTTCTACAAGTGCAGTATCGAAGCCGACGACCGGAGAAACATGCGAATCTGGACGCTCGATCACTGATGCACCGACTCACGACTTTTCTCTTGACCACGACCGCAGCGGGGGTTGCCCTGATCGCAGCAGTGGCCCTAAGCACCGCTATGCCGCGTACGGGGGGGCAGGCACGTGAAGCCGGAGGGAGCTCGCCCACCCGAGGAGCCGCGAATCCAGCAACTGTGCTCCGATCCCTGGACCTGGCGACCGATTCGCGGGTTGGGGTGTGCCCTGGCATCGCCGACGCCGCGAACGTTCTCGCTGCCGTCGAGCTGGCGAGAGGAGCGGACTACCGTCTGGCGTTTCCGAAGATGGGTCGCTCCCCGGAGCTCGAGACGCTCGCAACACCGGTCGTGATGGTCATCTACTCGGACGGGTATCCCGGAAGCGTGTGGTACGCACCCAACACCCCGCCGGAGGACCGCGAACGCGAACCGGAGCCAGGGACCGTCGACATCTGTGCCGTGATGGCCACCGCAGAAAGGGTCGTGTACTTCGACGTGCCGCTCGAGGGTTTCAAGGTGCCCTAAGGACCGGAACCAGGGACTGAGCGACATCCCGGAGTACCGGCTACCTGCTCATCCTTGCACCCAAAGCCATACGCCCTTGGCTCTCCGAGATGGCCCAGGGCTCAGCCTCCGCCGGCCGCCACTCACTCCGACGCCCGTCGTAAATCCTCGTCCTTGCCCCGTTCGCGGCGGCGGTCGTGAAGTGACAGGATCCGCTTGCGCAGGCGGAGCGACTTCGGCGTCACTTCCACGAGCTCGTCCGCGTCGATGAATTCGATGGCTGACTCGAGGGTCATGGGCGGCGGCGGGACCAGCCGGAGTCCCTCGTCGTGGCTGTGCGTCCGGATGTTGGTGAGCTTCTTCTCCTTGGTCGGGTTGACGTCCATGTCGCCGGGTCGGGAGTTCTCGCCGACGATCATCCCCTCGTAGACCTCCGCACCGGAGCCGATGAACATCGTCGCTCGCTCCTGGAGGTTGAAGAGCCCGTACGCGTTCGACTCACCCGTGCGGTCCGACACAAGGACGCCGGATGTCCGGTGCGCCACCTCGCCGGCCCACGGTCCATAGCCCTCGCCGATCTGGTGCAGCAGCCCGGTGCCGCGCGTCTCGGTCAGCAGCTGACCGCGGTAGCCCACCAGGCCACGCGTCGGCATCACGAACTCCATCCTGACCCGGCCGTCGGTGTCCGTGGTCATCTGTTCCAGCCGCGCCTTGCGCGCCGCGAGCGACTGGCTGACCGTGCCGATGAAGTCGGGCGGGATGTCGACCGTGACTCGCTCGTACGGCTCATGGACCTTGCCGTCGACCTCACGCAGCAGCACCTCCGGGCGCGAGACCTGGAGCTCGAAGCCCTCTCGGCGCATCTGCTCGATGAGCACCGCCAGCTGGAGCTCTCCCCGACCCCGGACCTCGAAGGTCTCCGGCGACTCGGTCGGGCGGACCTCGATCGACACGTTGCCGAGGACTTCGCGGTCGAGCCGTGCCTTGAGCTGGCGGCTCGTCAGCAGGTTCCCGTCGCGCCCCGAGAGTGGGGATGTGTTGACACCGAATGTCATCCGGAGCGTCGGCTCGTCGATCTCCAGCCGCGGCAGGGGGCCCGGGTCGGCCCGGTCGGTGATGGTGTCGCCGATGGTCACCTCCGGGAGACCGGCCACCGAGACGATCTCGCCAGGTCCCGCCTCGCGGATATCGACCTGCTCGATGCCGCGTGCCGTCGTCAGGCTCGTGACGGTCCCCGAGAGGGTCACCGTCCGCCCGGGCTCGATGCTCCCGTCGGCCGATTCGGCCTCCTCTCGGATGACCGTGATCCGCTGGC
>JACCXQ010000198.1 GCA_013696945.1 Chloroflexota bacterium
GGTCGGCGATGAGCGAGCCCGCGTCATCCACGGCGAGGCCGTGGTCTGGCCGCCGAACGTGCCGCACGGGGCGTACACGGACGGATCGGAGATGCGGGCCATCATCGTGGAGCTGCCCGAGCAACCGGCACGCGGCGGGATCCTGCTCGAGGGGGCCGCGAAACCGGTCGGGGACGAGGCTGGCGTGCCACTCGCCCAGGGCGCGCTGGCAGAGCGCCAGGTCCGGCGCGACGAGTACGCCACCTCCGAAGGGGAGCCCTGGTAGGAGGGTCCAGCCGTCATCGACTCCCGAGGATCGCCCCCAGCTGCCCCAGCACCCGCGCCGTGGCACCCCATATCCTGTACCCGCCGAACGGATAGGCGCCATAGCGCAGGCGATAGCCATCGCGTTCTTCCTCCACCATCTCGATCGGAGAGTGGGGCAGGAATGCGGCGACCGGCACGCGGAGGATGGCCGCCACCTCGCGCTCGTCGGGCGTGAGCACCGGCTCGCGCGCCGCGATCGCCACGACGGGCACCAGCATGAAGCCCGAGACACGAACGTCGACCGTGTCGAGGACGCCACGCATCTCCACGCCGGCCGCCGCGGTATCCAAGCCGACCTCTTCGGTGGCCTCTCGCAGCGCGGTCCCGACCGGGAAGTCGTCGCCGGCATCCATCGCCCCGCCCGGCAGGCTGATCTGGCCCGAGTGGCGCATCCCACCGACAGGTCGTTCGGTCAGGACGAGATGGGCCTCTCTGAGCGAGTCGGGGTAGATGAGCACGAGGGCCGCTGCGTCGCGCGGTGACGAGCCCTTCGCGAGGCGGACCCAGTCCGGCAGCGAATCGAGCTGCCCGACCACGACCGGATCGATGGCGCGCGGGCCGCGCGGCAGCGGATGGGGGAACGACGTCAGCCGCGCGATGACCTCGTCGATGGTCAACGAAGCGCCCCGAAACCCCGGAGCGGGGGTTCGGAGGCGACGCCGCGAGCCCACGCGACGACACGGAACGCGCCAAGGTGGCGCGGATCGAGCAGCCGGGCCACCGCCGCGCGCGCGGCGAGGTAGTCCTGCGGGTCGGTCGCCCGGTCCTCGCCGAGCTCGCGCAACAGCTCGCCCAGCCCGAGCGCCGCCACGAACGCCGCCTGCCGGGTGTCGCCGACGCGCATCAGGCCGGACGCGGCGGCCGCACGATCCAAGGGCGTCAGGTCCACGTGGGCGGTCAGATCGGTCCGCCCGACGTCGGAGTACACGTCGTCGACGACTCGGTGGCCGCGGTATCCGAGCAGGGTCCCGGCCATCCGGCGGAGCCCGTACAGGGCGGACGCGTCGTGCCCGTAGTCGATGATCAGCAGATACCCGCGGTCGAGCTCCGCGGACGCACGCCGCATCCACTCGGTCGCCGCAAGGCAGATCTCCCCGTGCTGGCCCTCGACGAGCGCAACGCCGTCGGCCGCGAGGTGGTCGGTCAACGCAGACGTCGACGGCTCACCCTCAAGGTCGGCGAATCGGCCATCCGCCCAGGTGACGAATACCTCCCGAAGCCGTCCTTGGCGCTGGACGACGCGGTGGACGGGAAGCGCATCGAGGAACTCGTTGGCCAGGATGCACCCGACCACCGGGGTCGCCCGCGACGTATCGCCCAGGTCGACCGGTTGGTGGTCCAGCGCGGCCCCGAACGCGGGCGAGTCGTTCGTCAGCCCGTCGCGGATGGCGGCTCCGAGCGTGCCTCGACCCGCACCGTACTCACGGAGGATGAACCTGGAGGGACGGCCGAGCCGCTCCCACATCTCATGGAGCTGACGGCCGAGGACACGACCGAACAGCGGGTGCAGCTCGGGGGCCGTCAGGAAGTCGCCCTCGCGCGTAGGCCTTTTTGTGCTGATGGCGTAATAGCCCAGTCCGGGCTCGGTGAGCGCGCGCTGCATGAATCTGGCGAAGGTGATCCGGCGTCCAGGAGCGTCCAGGATCTCTTCGCGTAGCAGCGCCCCGAGGCGTGGGTCGCTGGTCTCCCGGCGTGGACCGGCGTCGCGCCCCGTCAGTTGATGCGGTCTCCGCCGTTGGTGCCATCGGGACCGGTCCGGGGCAGATCCATCAGCCCCGGTCGGATGCCTGCGCCGACCGGATCGGAGCGCGTCCGCGCATCGCGT
>JACCXQ010000208.1 GCA_013696945.1 Chloroflexota bacterium
CGAGCCGACCGTGGAGCCCGAGCCCATGCCTGAGCCCGAGCCGCCGCCCGAGCCTGGCACTGCCGACGCCGAGGAACGGGAACGCTCCGTTCGCAGCGGGCGCCGCCCCCGTTCCTGATCCGTACCACCCAGTCATCACGGGGCTGTACAGAGCAGGAAGCGCACCCGATCCTTGCCACGACGCGGGATCACCCGCGCGGCTCATGGGAATCTGGCCGAAAGTGACCGCGCGCCCGTACTTACCAGCCCACGGGTGACTCGATGGGAGGAACGGCTCAGGTCGGATGAGTGACGAAGTCCTGCGGCGCTCGCCCGGGGCTTCGCTCACGAGATCGAGGGCAGCTTCTACCGTCGGAGCGTCACGGAGCGACCGCCGTCTCTGCCACCGCAAGCAGCGGCCAGAGCGTCAGATCGGCCGCGTGAGCATGCGCGCTGACGACGACGAAGCGGCCTCGAGGGTCAGGCGTCATGCCCCGGGAGCCCCTCGAGATCGGACTCGACACCGATCACCAGCGGCTCGGCGGACTGCTCCTGACGAGGCAGCTGCGCGACCATCGCCGCCGTCGCCGCTCGCCCTCGTCCCTGGCGCTTCGCGAGGTAGCACGCTCGGTCCGCGGCCAGGAGCAACGAGCGGCGATCCGTACCATCGGTCGGGAACGCGGCCACGCCCGCAGAGCAGGTCACACCCGCGCGCCGGCGGCCGCCGGGGATGGGCACGACCCGCACTGCGCGCCCAAGCTTCTCAGCGACGGCCAGGGCGCCGCCAGCGTCGGCGCCGGGAAGGATGACCGCGAACTCGTCGCCGCCGTAACGGAAGATCTCGTCCGACTCGCGGCACGAGACGCGGAGCGCCTCGGCGATCCCCGCCAGCAGCTGGCTGCCCGCCTCGTGGCCACGACGGTCGTTGAAGGCCTTGAATTCATCGAGATCGAGGAGGACGAGGCTGAAGGGTGCGGCGCGCGTGATGGCTCGCGTCAGGTACTCCACGAACGTGCCGTGGTTCTTGAGCCCGGTCAGCGCGTCGGTCTGTGCGCGTAGCTCGACCGCCTGGTGTGCCATGGCGTTCTGGAGCGCGATCGAGACATGGCCCGAGAACAACCTGATGAGCTCGAACTCGTCCTCGTCGAAGGTCGCGTCAGGCCCGATCCGTTCCAGGGTCAGCACGCCGATGGTCCGATCGGTGCCCCGCAGAGGCGTGACGATGAGCGCGCCGAGACCAGGGCCGTCCTCCTCGAAGTGGGCCACTCGTGGATCTGCCATCTCGTCCGGCACGAGCTGCGCTTCGCCATGTCGCGCGACCCAGCCGCCGATGCCACGATCGTCAGGCAGGGTCCGCTCCATGAAGCGCTCCGCGTGGACGCCTCGCGCGAAGATCGGGCGGAGCATCCGGGCCTCGGCGTCGTACGTGTCGATCCCCAGGTTGTCGACCTTGACGAGGTTGCCCAGGCGGTCGGCGATGTTCTCCATGATCGTCCGCGGGTCGAGCGTCGAGAGGATGGACTCGGTCGCACGCATTAGCTCGCGCTGGCTGGCGACCTGACGAGCCAGCCGCTCGGACTGCGCTCGCAGGCGCTCGGTCGCATCGGCGTTGGCCATCGCCTGCGCCGCGAACGAGGCGTAGATCTCGAGAAGCCGGAGATCATCGGCACCCTGGAAGCGGTCGAGTCCCAGCTTGGACAGCACGATCACTCCGAGGACGCGATCGTCGAACAGCATGGGCGCCAGGAGCATCGACTCGGCCAGGTCGTCCTCCGTCCCCGGGATCGTCTCGGACCGCGGGTCCAGCGCAGCGTCCGGGAGGTACTGGGCCTGACCATGCTCAGCCACCCACCCCGTGATACCTTCGCCGACCTTCATCCGCAGGCCCTCGGCGTCCTCGTCCGTGTACTCGCCCGTATGGCTACGCCACGCGACGGGCATCACGTCGTCGCCCACGATCTGGTAGACCCGGACGTTGTGGTAGTCGATGAGCTGGCGCAGCTCGGTCGCGATGGTCGTGCCGATGTCGGCCACCGTCGTGAGGCGAGCCAGCCGGGCACCGAGCTGCTGGATCGACTGGAGTTGTGCCGCCCAGCTCGCCATCTGCTCATAGTTGCGAGCGTTGCGGATGGCGACGCCGGCCTGGGCGCCGAGTGCCTCGAGGACATGGAGATCGTCCGTCGCCCACTCGTGTCGCTCGTCGTGGAACAGCGCGATGACCCCGAGGACCTCGCCGTCGGCGATGAGTGGGGCAGCGGCGACCGTATCGAAGCCCTCGGCGATGACGGCATCACGGATCCCCTCGCTCGATGGGTCGTTCGCGTAGTCCGTGATGGCCACCGCATGGCCGGTATCGATGGCAATGGCCCCCGCGGACGGGCGCGGTAGCCCGTGTGCAGCGGCGACGAGTCGATCGGACACGTTGCGGGAATGACTCGCGTCGAAGGAACCCGACGGCGTCCGTTCGTAGACCGCAGCACGGTCAGCCCCGAACAGGCGCATCGCGTGATCGACCAGCCCGCTCATGATCACCGGGAGCTCGAGGCGAGACGAGATCTCGGTCGTCACGTGAGCGAGGACGCGAGCCTGTGCTCCCTGCTCCGCGAGCCGCCGCCGGAGTCGCCGCCACCCGATGAGCAGCGCGAGCTGGTTACCGACGCTCTGGAGGAGGTCCAGGTCCTGTCGATCGAGCGGCCGCTCGGGCGGGCTCTCGACGACGAGCACGCCCCAGGCGCGCTCGGCGGTACGGATGGGCACGTAGACCTCGACCGGCCCCCGCCCCGGGGCTGATCCGCCCCACCCGACGTTCCCCTTCGTCGACCTGGCTCGCGGCGCCGCGATCGGCCGTCCGTCCCGCAGGCAGACCTCGATGAGCCGTTCGTCCAGCTGGAGCTTGGATCCCCGGCGTCGCGTAGAGGCATCGATGACGCGCGCCCGAGTCCCGGAGGGGCCGTGCTCCACGACGGCGACCAGGTCGAATCCGCAGCCACGGCGAAGCGTGCCCGCCAGGGCCGGCAGGACCGCATCGCGCTCGGTCGTGGTGGCCGCGATCCGGGAGAGCTCGGCAAGCAGCGCGAGACGGCCGCCGTCTACTGGATCTGCCGGTGTCGCCAGCGGTGGCTCCGCTGCGACGGGCGCGTCCGGGACCACGGGCAGCCAGCCATGGAGGGCGCCCAGCGCCGCGGCATCAGCACCGTCTCGGCGGGGTGCCGACGAGCCGTGCGTGGCCGCCTCGATCGCCTCGCGGGTCGCTCCCGCGGTCCGCAGGAATGACTGCACGTCGGTCACCCGGTAGCGTCGATCGCCGCGCTCGTTGATGCGCAGGCAGCGCAACCGGCCCTGATCGGTCCAGGCACGGACCGTGTTCGGGTGGACGCCCAGAAGCCGCGCGGCACTCCTGACGGTGAGGTTCGCGGCTTCGGATCGCGCTTCGATGGCGTGGCCTCCCGAGGTCGCCGTCGGAGGATTCGGTAAGAGACGGGACTTCGGCAGCCTATTGCGACCACACAGCGGTTGCCATGGGACGGAAGTACCCGGTCGCGGCCGGCAGACCTACTCCTCCCGGGTGAGGCGAAGCACGAGCAGGGTCGCTCCGGCACTGACTACACCTAGCAGCACCACCCCGAGCGCCACCGCGATGGGCGATCCGACAAGGCCGGGGCCCTCGCCGTCGCTGCGGGGGTCGCCCGGCACCAGCACCGACGGCTCGGGCGTAGCCGCGCGGAGCGGCCCGGCGATCATCACCACGAGTCCCATCATGACGACGCAGGCTCCAAGGACGAGCGCTGCGCGTCTCACGTCGGCGAGGCTAGCACGGTGAGCGCCCCTACCAGCCGGCCACGAATGCCATGATCGCGAACGCCACGAGTCCCAGGCCGGCCACGAGACACATCGCTGCCGTCACCGCTGTTCGCCGCTGGTCGCCGGCCAGGACGCGCATCGCCGCCGCCGGCTCCAGCGTGGAGAGCACGAGTGGCCGTCCGAGGCCGGCGGTCAGCGTCGGCCCGGTCGGCCCCATCTGCGCGACGCCGCAGACAGTGGCGTGCTCCACGGCGGAGACCTGGTCGACCCTCAGCCGAACAGCTGCATCGGCAGGCAGGGTGGTCCCGAGCTCGCCTCGAAGCGATCCCGGGAGCTCGGCAGCCGTGCCGGTCGCCTCGCGCGGGATGACCACGAGTCCTTCGCCGAGTGCATCGACATCCACGGCGATGAACCGCGTCCGGTCCTCGATGCCGAAGGGGACCGCGAGCCGTTCCTCTTGCAACGGGCGCCATCTGTGCCCCTCCGCCGTCTCGACGCGCTGCCGCCGGAACACGAGTGGCCGCTCGTGCTCATCGGGGAACTCCTCGTCACTCGTGATCCGGCCGCGGGCGCGCACGTAGCGTCGCTCCGGTCCCTCGGCCAGCCGCGCCACTTCCTCGAGGGTCGTCATGGGTGCGGCCGCGAGGAGGCGGGCGATCCGGTAGCCCGGCCCGATCCGCCGAAGCGCCACGGCGCCGGCAAGCAGGCTGGCGGCGGCGCCGAGCGCCGCTACGACCCCGATCACAAGGAAGACCCGGAGGAACCCTCCCGACACGTGGGCGTTGATGTCATCGCCGCCGCTAGTGTCGGACCAGGCCCCTCCGGGGCGAGACGGAGCATCGGCCGACCCGGACCTCCGGTCAACGGGGTCCGTCCACACGTTTCGCCGCGGATCGGCGACTCATCCACCGTCTGTCCACAACCTGCCTGCGTCACGAGGGCGCTCGACCTGTCTGCGGATCCAGCGACTGGAGCAGCCCGGTGTAGCAGGTGAGCACGAGCGACCCCCCGACCAGCTCCGCCTCGGCGATGACATCCGGATGCGCGACGCGCCAGAGGACACCACCGTCCTGGCCGAGCGCGGCCGTCTCGAGCTCGCTCTGGGCGATGACGTGGTGCAGGCGGGACGAGGCGATGATCGAGATGAGCGGCGTTCGCGTGGCATGCGTCCAGCGCAGCTCACCGGTGCGACCGACGAACGCATACGCGCAGAACCCGTACTTCACGACGAGCAGCCCGGTCGTGTCCCAGAGGATGCCCTGCGGTTCGTCGAAGATCGTCGACGCCAACCTGGCCGTCCATGCGCCCAGCGGGCCCTCGATCCTCAGCTCTGCGCGGCAGAGCCGGTCCGGGTCGTCGGAGACGAGCGGGCCGTGGTCGGCGAACGTTCCTCCGACCTCGCTCGTCGCCGAGATGGCAGCCGCCTGCTGGCTGCCTACCCAGCGGTAGCGCGCAGCGAGTCCGCCGGGGTACTGGACGGAGGAGCGATGCGGCTCGGTCGACGGGCTCCCCGCTGCCGACGGGGTCACGCCTCGGACGGGGCGCCGGTGCGGAAAGCGGTGGCTCCGGTCGCTGGGCCCGTCGCGTCGGTCGACTGCTGCGGCTCCTCCGCGATCGGCGCTACGGTCGCGTTCGACAGGATGCGCAGGGTCGCGGGCGGCACCTCGAATACCGCGTTCGGTGTCCCCGCAGCGGCCCAGACCGTCGTGAAGCGGCCCAGGTCCGGGTCCATAACGACGCGGGTCGGACGGAGGTGGCCGATGGGCGGGATCCCGCCGATCACGAAGCCGGTCAGGTCGTGTGCCTCCTGTGCCGTCGCGCGCCGGAGGCCGGGCAGGCCGGCGACCGCGGCAAGCCGGCTGACCTCCACACGGTTCGCGCCGCTCACCAGGCATATCACGGGTTCTGGGCCGTCGTCGGTGAGGCCCACGAAGACGAGGCTCTTCACGATCTGGCCGAGCTCCGCGCCGACCGCCCGCGCGGCATCTTCCGCCGTGTGCGTCGAGTCGTCCTCGAAGGTCAGGATCTCGAGCGACACGGCTTTGCGCGCGGCGGCGTCGAGGACGCGCTGATGCGCGGGATGCACGACGCTGGGCACCGCGGGAGTCTAGCACCCGCCTCCCGGGTGTACGATAGGCTCAATCGAAGACACGGGACAGGGGAGCGCCACGTGGCGCTGAGAGTGCGGCAGCCGCCGCAGACCCTCGGAACCTGATCTGGTTCGTACCAGCGAAGGGAGTCCATCCGCGACCTCCGTCCCATCGGCTGGAGGTCGTTCCATGTTCGGATCGGAAGACACGTGAGGGCCGTCATCGTGGCGGCCGGCGAGGTAGATAACGCTGCGCTTCGCGCGGCCGTGGATGGCGACCCTACCGCGCGCCCTATCGTCATCTGCGCGGACGGCGGCGCCCTGGAGGCCGAGTCTGCGGGCGTGACGCCGGACCTGGTGCTGGGCGATGGCGACTCGCTCAGCGAAGCCGACGTCGCGCGCCTGCGGGCGGCCGGGGTCACGGTCACTCTCGTTTCGCCCGAGAAGGACGAGAGCGATATGGAGCTCTGCGTCCGCGGGGCCGTGGAACGCGGCGCGGACCCGATCCGGATCTTCGGGGCGCTCGGCGGGCTGCGGCCGGACCACACGCTCGCGAACCTCGCGCTGCTGGCGCTGCCGCAGCTACGCGGCGTGGACGTGACGCTCGAGCACGCGGGTGGATCGATCCGGCTGGTGGATGCGGGCCGCTCGCCGGCCACGGCGGCGTTCGACGGGGCGCCGGGCGACCTGTTGTCGCTCCAGCCACTCGGCGAGGGAGCGGAGGGCATCACGACCCAGGGGCTGCGCTACCCGTTGGACGACGAGCCGCTGGCCTACGGGCCGTCACGCGGCCTCTCGAACGAGTTCGTCGAGCCCCGCGCGTCGCTCGACGTGGGGCGGGGGCGGTTGCTGGTCACCCACACGCGGCTTGCGGCCCTGGGGGCCGTGCTGGCGTTGCTCGCGCTTGTCGCCTGCGGACCGGGGGCCAGCGTACCGCCGAGCCCGACCACGCTGCCGAGCGCCGTCACGTCCCCCTCGAACCCGCCCGACCCGACCGAGCTCGTGCTCATGACCCACGACTCGTTCGCGCTGTCCGATGCCTCGATCGCCGCATTCGAGAGTGATCAGGGGGTCACGCTGCGCATCCTGCGGTCGGGCGACGCGGGCTCGATGGTCAACCAGGCCATCCTCTCGCGCGAGCACCCGCTCGGCGACGTCCTCTACGGCGTCGACACCACGTTCCTCTCGCGCGCGCTCGACGCGGAGCTGTTCACGCCGTACGCAGCGACCGCGCTCGATCAGATCACCGTGCCGGTCGATCCCCGTCGCCGGGTCACGCCGGTCGACTACGGCGACGTCTGCCTGAACCTGGACCCGGAGGCCTTCCGGGACGGGTCCCCGCGGGCGCCCGATTCGCTCGACGACCTGACCGACCCGGCGTACCGCGGCATGCTCGTGGTGGAGAACCCGGCTACGTCGTCGCCGGGCCTCTCGTTCCTGCTCGCCACGGTCCAGCGCTTCGGCGACGAGGGCGCTACGACCTGGCGCGACTACTGGGCCGCGCTGCGCGACAACGATGTGCTTGTGACCGATGGCTGGGAGGATGCCTATTACGGCCGCTTCTCGGGTGGCTCGGGCGAGGGCGATCGACCGATCGTCGTCTCGTACGCCAGCAGCCCGGCGGCCGAGGTCGCTTTCGCGCCGGATCCCAAGCCGGAGAAGGCGCCCACCACCGTCGTCGAGGACGGCTGTTTCCGCCAGGTCGAGTACGCCGGCATCCTCGCCGGCACGGAGGTTCCCGGAATCGCCGGCGCGTTCATCGACCACCTGCTCTCGCTGCCGGTCCAGTCCGAAGAGGTACCGCTCCAGATGTTCGTCTACCCCGTTCGCGGCGACGCGACCCTGCCCGACGTGATCTCCCGATTCGGGCCGCCTGCTGCGGCTCCGATCGAGCTGCCGTACCAGGTCATCGGCGCGGATCGCGAGCGCTGGATCAGCGAGTGGACGGAGATCGTCCTGCAGTGAGGGGTCGGACGGCACTGCTGCTCGGGGCATTGCCGCTCGCGTTCCTGGCGGTCTTCTTCGTCTACCCGGTCGCCTCCATCGTTGGGATGGGCCTCGATGGGCGGGACGGCGGCGGCGGCCTCGGCGGAGTCCTCCAGACGTGGCTCGCGCCGCGCACCCTCGATGTCCTCTGGTTCACGCTCTGGCAGGCGGCCCTCTCGACGGTCCTGACGGTCCTCGCGGCGCTCCCGGTGGCCTTCGTCTTCGCTCGTTTCGAGTTCCGTGGCAAGCGGCTCCTGCGCGCGCTGGCGACCGTAGCGTTCGTCCTCCCGACCGTCGTCGTCGCGTCCGCGTTCGTCGCGCTGCTCGGGCCGCGGAGCCCGCTGAACGATGTCATCGAGGCGGTGCTCGGGGCAGGGCAGCGACCGATCGCCCTCGACGGCTCGATCTGGGCGATCCTGCTGGCGCACGTCTTCTTCGACTTCGCCATCGTCCTGCGGCTCGTCGGAGGGGTCTGGGCACAGCTCGACCCGCGAGCCGAGGAGGCCGCGCGCGTTCTTGGCGCGAGTGGCTGGGCGGTCTTTCGCGAGGTCACGCTCCCGCTCCTCAGGCCGGCCATCGCCTCCGCGGCGGCGATCGTCTTCCTGTTCACGTTCACTTCGTTCGGCGTGATCCTGCTGCTCGGGAGCGCCGGGACGGTGACCCTGGAGGTGGAGATCTACCGCGCCACGGCACAGCTGTTGGACCTCCCGCTGGCGTCCTCGCTCGCGCTGCTCCAGATGTCGGCCGTGATCCTGTTGCTGCTCGTCTCGGCGCGCGTCGGTGAGCGGCTGGCCGTGGCGCAGCGGTTGCGTCCCGCGGAGGACTCCGCCCGGCGACCACGCGACCGTCGAGAGCGTGTGACCGTCGCTGCGACAACCGGCGCGATGCTCCTCCTCCTAGGGGGCCCCCTGGCGATCCTCGTCGAGCGGTCGTTCGCGACCAGTGCCGGGTACGGGCTCGATGCCTACCGTGCCCTCGGTCAGACGGGCGCGCGGAGCGGCCTCTTCGTCCCGCCCATCGAGGCCATCGGGAACTCGCTGGCGTTCGCCGTCGCGACGATGCTCCTCGCCACGATCCTGGGGCTGCTCGCGGCGGCGGCCGTTGCGTATCGCCGGGGCAGCGTGTCCGGCGGCCTGGACGCGCTGCTGATGCTGCCGCTGGGCACGTCGGCGGTCACGCTCGGCTTCGGGTTCATCGTCGCGCTCGACGAGCCGCCGCTCGACCTGCGGACCTCGCCCCTGCTCATCCCGCTCGCGCACACGCTGGTGGCCATCCCGTTCGTGGTCCGCGCCACCGTGCCGCTCATCCGCTCGATCGAGCCGCGACTGCGTGAGGCTGCGGCGGTCCTTGGAGCGCCGCCGCGTCGGGTCTGGCGCGAGGTCGACGCACCGGTCATCGCGCGCGCCGCCGCCATCGGGGCCGGGTTCGCGTTCGCCGTTTCGCTCGGCGAGTTCGGTGCGACGCTCTTCATCGCTCGCCCGGACGTCCCGACCGTGCCCGTGGCGATCTTCCGGTTGCTCGGACTGCCCGGTGCGCTCACGTTCGGTCAGGCGATGGCGATGAGCACGATCCTGATGATCCTGACCGCGGCGGCGGTGCTGGTCGTGGAGCGCTGGCGCTCCGGACAGCCGCAGGTCTTCTGATGCTCACGCTCGGCGGGGTCAGCGCCGCGTACGGCGACAGGCGTGTGCTCGAGGACATCGACCTGAGCATCCCCGACGGAGCACTCGTCAGCATCCTCGGGCCGAGCGGGTCGGGGAAGACCACGCTGCTTCGGCTGATAGCCGGGCTCGAACGCCCTACCGCCGGTCGCATCTCGTGGGACGGCGCGGATCTCGCGCGTGTCGCCGTGCATGAGCGTGGCTTCGGGCTGATGTTCCAGGATCTCGGGCTGTTCCCGCACCGCGATGTTGCCGGCAACGTGTCATTCGGGCTCCGGATGCGCGGTGACGACGAGCCGTCCATCCGGCGCCGGGTCGCGGAGGTCCTGGAGCTCGTCGGGCTCCCCGGCAGCGAAGGGCGACAGGTGGCGCGGCTGTCAGGCGGGGAGCAGCAGCGCGTCGCACTTGCCCGCGCCATCGCACCCCGGCCGCGGCTCCTCATGCTGGACGAGCCGCTCGGGTCGCTGGACCGCGAGCTCCGGGAGCGGTTGCCGCTGGAGCTTCGCACGATCTTCCAACAGATCGGTGCGACGGTCCTCTACGTCACTCACGACCAGGAAGAGGCGCTCGGCATCGCCGATCGAACGGTGATCCTGAGGGAGGGTCGGATCGAAGCCGACGGGCCGCCCGAGTCGCTCTGGCAGCGGCCGCCGTCGGCGTTCGTCGCCCGATTCCTGGGGTTCCGCAACGTTGCGCCTGCCGTGATGGTGGCAGGTGGCCGCGCGACCACGCCGTGGGGGCAGGTCGTTGTCGCCCCCGATGTCCCCGATGGGATCCACTCGATCTTCCTCCGACCGGACGCGTTCACGCCACAGACCGACGGGCCGATCCGCGGCACGGTCACGGGGCGGCTCTTCCGTGGCGACCATGTCCGGTTGCGGCTCGCCATCCCCGACGCTCCTCCGCTCGAGATCGAGGCGCGATGGACCCCCCTGCCGGCCGTGGGTGACGAGCTTGCGCTCGCCGTGGACCCGGGCGGCGTCGTTGTCCTTCCCCGCGGGGCCGACGAGGCCACGGCTGGTACATTCCCGGCATGAGCATCGATGCCGCCCCGAGCCTGATGCCGGCCGCTGGCGACGAGGCCCCGGACTTCACCCTCCCCGATGACACGGGCGCTTCCCGACGGCTGGGTGATGAACGAGGCCACTGGCTCGTCCTGTACTTCTATCCCACCGACGACACCTCTGGCTGCACCAAGGAGGCCTGCAGCTTCCGTGACGCTCACGAGGACATCAAGGCAAGCGACGCGGAGGTGTGGGGCGTCAGCATCCTGGGATCGGCCAGCAAGGCGGCGTTCAAGCAGAAGTTCGGACTCCCGTTCACGCTCCTCGCCGACGAGGACCATGCCGTCGCCGACCAGTACGGGACGTGGGTCCAGAAGGAGCGCCAGGGCAGCACCTTCTGGGGCGTCCAGCGCGCCACCTTCCTGATCGATCCCGAGGGCAGGATCTCCAGAGTCTGGCCTCGCGTCAACCCTGACGCGCACGCCGACGAGGTGCTCGCGGCGCTCGACGAAGCCCGACGCGGGAACTGACGCAAACAGAACGAGGCATCGCTCGTGGGGGGAGACGAGCGATGCCTCGGCCGAAAGCATACAACTCCGCGAATGCCGCGCAAGAGGGACTCGCGCGATGACCGATGAGACCGCCAAGCCGGCCCCGGGGTCGACCGCTGACATCCGTCGCCCGGAGCGCGTGATGGTCATCGTCGCGCACCCCGATGACGCCGACTTCGGGCCCGCCGGCACGGTGGCCGGGTGGGTCCGCGCCGGGACCGTGGCGCAGCTCGTCTGCTGCACCAGCGGGGACGCCGGGTCGGACGACCCGCGGACAGATCCGCTCGATCTCGCGCGGCTGCGCGAGGCTGAGCAGCGCGCCGCCGCGGCGATCGTGGGCTACGAGCACGTGACGTTTCTGCATCGACCGGACGGCGCGCTCGAGAACGACCTCGCGCTCCGCGAGCAGCTGGTGCGGCTGCTGCGGACCTTCCGGCCGGACGCGGTGATGACGATGGATCCGACGGTCCTCATCCACGAGGACGGCTACGTCCAGCACACCGACCACCGCGCCGCGGGAATGGCCGCGCTGGACGCCGTCTACCCCGCCGCGCGCAACCCCATGGCGTTCCCGCACCTCGCCAACGACGAGGGCCTCAGTTCCCACGAGGTGAAGTGGCTCTATCTCTTCTTCACGGATAAGGCGAACGCCTGGATCGACACGACCGAGACCATCGAGACGCGCATCGGCGCGCTGCGCGAGCACCGAAGCCAGCTGCGCAACCCGGACGAGCTCGAGGCTCGAGTCCGCGAGTGGGGACGCGAGGCCGGCACGCGCATCGGCACCGAGGCGGCCGAAGCCTTCCGTGTGGTCGAGTTGCCCTAGACGTCGGGCCCCTACCGGATGGCGCTGCGCGTCCACCCAGCGGACCAACGGGCGAAGGAACGGCCCGGCGGATACCGAAGATCGCACGCTCGTCCGCCGGACTGCCCGCCCGATGAACGAAACGCTGTGGAGCCCAGTGTTTCGAGCTCTTTTTGTCCCTTCGTTGGTCCATTCACCCTCTCCATGGACGATCGGACCTACCGTTTGGTCCGTTGGGCTAGTGTGAGGGCGGATCCGCGAGGAGCAGCGGGCGGATGCGGCCCCACGAATCCCACAGCTCGCCGAGCGGATCGGCCCGGCCTCCCAGCATGGACAGCACCTGGTCGAGAGTCATCGACGGGGCACGGACCGCCAGGTGGTCCTCGGTCGCGACGCGGGCGCCGTCGAACAGTCGCGCGATCGAGGATGCCGACGGCATGCCGCCGACGCCGCGGACGTCGTAGCCCCCGTACGCCAGCGCAAGCGCCAGCTCGCCCGGGCCGGGCTGCCGGCCCCCGAGCCAGCCGTCGCGAGCGTGGTATCGGAAGCCCATCCCGGCCAGCGCCCGGACGATGACGCGTGCCTCATCCAGGGTGAACTGGCCCCAGAACGGGTGCCCCTCGTCGAAGTCGAGGTAACCCTCGTCTGCGGCGCTGGCGACGAGTCCCTCGACGAGCTCCTGGAGCAGGAGCATGACCCGCGTCACCTCCTGGCCGGTCTCGTCGGCCAGCTGCCGCGCGACGCCGTGGAGGACGCTGCGGTCGCCCCCAACGAGGCGCTCGATGACGAGCGGTGCGCGTTCCACCGGCGCGTCACCCAAGCTGGCCGGTCCGTCCGCCGCCACGAGCGCAGGTACGGTCGGTGCCGCGGCCGGCGCCACGTCCGACTCCTCGCAGGCAGCCAGCTGCTGACGCGCCTCCCGGCAGGCGTCGATCGCCATCTCGGCGCGGATCCGTTCCGCGTCGGCGATCCGTTCGGCCGCGTCTGCCGCCTGCTGCGCGTCCGTGACGTCGCGACGTACCTGTCCCAGACGCGCACGCGCTGCGCGTGACTCGCGGTTCAACCCGTCGATCTCGCGCATCCAGACTGCCACGGCGCCGCGCTCGTCGTCCGCGCCCTGACGAGCGCGCCGGTACGCGTGCTGCGCATGACCCTTGGCCTCGGCCACCACGGACGGATCGGCCGCCACCTGAGCCCGTTCGAGGCGCGTCTCCACGGCCTGGAGCTCAGCCCGCCTGTGCGTCAGCGTCTCGGCGGCCGCGGTCGCGGTGGCTCGGAGCTCGGCCGATCGGGCGCATGCTTCCTCGGCGCGCTGACGGAGCTCGGTGGAGGGCATGGCAGGCAGCGTAGGAGCGTGGCGGGCCGCTCGTCTACGTGACCTCCGGACGCTTGCCGGGGGTACCCGTCGCGAGCGTGGGAGGGGTCGGAGATGGTAGATTCGACCTCGGTGGCGACCCGAGCTCCAACGCTTCCCCCACAAGCGAAAGGCGTAGATCCGCACGTGGCCATCGACCCGGATCAGGAATTCCTCGTTCAGCCTGTCAACGCCTCCTGGCTCCAGTGCAACATCGAGTGCCAGGAGGGTTGCCCCGTCGGCACGAACTGCCGCGGCTACCTGAA
>JACCXQ010000225.1 GCA_013696945.1 Chloroflexota bacterium
GGACCTCGTCGACGAGCAGTGAGGCGCACGCCTGCCGCCAACGCGATAGCAGCGTGGCGTCCTCGCGCAGCTTCTGCAGCGCGCGGCAGACGAGATCGTCGAAGTCGATCGAGCCCTGGTCGGCGAGGCGGTCCTGGTAACGGGCGAAGACGTTGGCGATGTCGGCCGGCATGGGCTGGCCATCCGGGTCCAGCTTCTGCCGGGAGAACGCATCATCGAGGCGGCGCAGGAGCGCGGTCGGGATCCGTGGACCGAGCAACTCGTGCATGATCGTCTCGCGATCGGCGAGGCGTGATATGTCGACACCTGAATCAGCGAGGATCTGGCGGCCCATCGCGTGGAAGGTACGGACGCGCACGACCGACGGGGCCACGTCGAGCGGCTCCAGCGCCTCTCCCACACGCGCCGCGAGCTCGTCCGCGGCGCGCTTGTTGAACGTGACCGCGCTGATGGTCGCCGGCGGGACGCCGCCATCCACCAGCCACGCGATCCTGGCGACGAGCGTCGTCGTCTTGCCGCTGCCGGCCGGTGCCACGCACAGCGTGGGGCCGCGCGGCGCCGTCGCGGCGGCGCGCTGATCGGGGGAGAGGCGAGCGAGCCGGCTCTCGACCGATGGATGAAGGGACACGACCCAAGGCTGGCGCCGCGGGCTCACCACCTGCTTATCGACACCCGCGACGCGGCGATCGGTCACCTCCGACGAGGTGCGTTGACCCGCCGTTAACGACACGTTCACGTCCTGACAGCGGTTGGGGTGGCCCGCGCGCCGGCGGAGGGCTATCCTCAGGGTCGCTGCCACGCGACGCCGAGCGGCGCTCGTGACCCAGGGCAGCAGGGGAGGGTTCGAATGCCGTTACGCGCTCGAGGTTCGGGGCGACGCACCACTTGGGCGGTCCTCGCGGCGATGGTCGCGGCGGTCGCCATCGCGGCCCCGGTCGCGGCCGGATCGCCACCCGGCTTCATCACGTCCAAGCCCTCGATGGTGACGCCACTCGCGCCGGGGTCTACGGTCACACCGATCATCTCGGTCGGCGACACCCTGCCGAGTGGCTACATGTTCGAGTCCATCCCGGATGGGATCTCGCTCTGGAAGCTGCGCGAGAACCGGTTGGCGCTCTTCGTCAACCATGAGACGTCGACCGTCCCGTTCCCGTACAGCCGCACGGTCCAGCCGCCGCCCTCGCCCGAGGCATACCAGAACGACTTCACGAACTCCCAGGTCAGCAAGTTGCGCCTCCGGACGGACAACGCGCACGTGCTCGGCGGAAGCTATGCCATCCCGTCGTCGGCGAACTACCAGCGGTTCTGCTCGAACTTCCTGGCCCGCCGCCCGCACGGCTTCGACCGACCGCTCTTTTTCACCAATGAGGAGGCGACCGACTTCGTGAGCCGCACGGGGACGGCCTGGACCTTCGGTACCCCGCAGACGGAGCCGCCGTCCGAGCAGGCCGGCGTGGTCGTGGCCATGGACCCCACCACCGGCGACTACAAGACGATCTACGGTATGGGCCGGCTCAACCATGAGAACTCGGTCGCCCTGAAGGGTTTCGGGCAGCCGACGCTCCTCACCACGGACGACACCTTCAGCACCAACCCTGCGTCGTCGCAGCTCTATATGTACCGCGCGCTGAACGCCGATGCGGTCTGGAACGACGAAGGGCACCTCTGGGCTTTCAAGTCGAGCGATCCGGCCATCGACAGCTACTACGACTTCACACCTGGCTCGACGATGTCGGTACCGGGCAAGTTCGTGCGCATCACCGATGGGGCGGCTCGCGGCCCGCAGGCGGGCCTCGAAGCCGAGTCCGATACGAAGGACGTGTTCCAGTTCGTCCGCCTCGAGGACGTCGCCTACGACCGCGACGACCCGACCATCATCTACCTCGCCGATTCGGGCCGTGCCTCGACGGACACCAGCAATGGCTTCGCGTCGACGAACGGCCGGATCTGGCGGATGGCCCTGCATCCCGAGGACCCGACCCGCGTCCTCAGTCTGTCCATCCTCATCGACGGCGATACGGCACTGCTCAAGGACCCGACCGCCATCCACAATCCTGACAACCTCGAGACGACACGCAACAGTCTGTTGATCACCGAGGATCCGAGCAGCGGCAACCAGTTCAGCCAAAGTGACCCGAGCCCTGCCGCGACGACGGCACGCCTCTGGATGTACGACATCGCGACCGGCGTCAAGACGGTGGTGGCCAAGGTCGACCAGTCGCAGGACGAAGGTCCCGACGACGTCGACGCCGCGCCAGCTGGCAACAAGGGCGCCTGGGAGACGAGCGGCATCATCGATGCCTCGAAGTGGTTCGGCCCGGGCGCGTTCCTCATCGACGTGCAGGCGCATTCGATGTGGATCGACAAGGCGCCAGGGCCGGACGAGACCGGACCCACGCCCGGCACGCCGGATGGCCAGCCGGACTACGTGTACAAGCGTGAGGGCGGCCAGCTGCTGCTCCTGCGCATCCCGGGCGCGTAGACCGCGCGAGTCACATCCGGCAGGCTGCCGGACGATCCAGACAAGACACGGCCCCTGGGAGCGATCCCGGGGGCCGTTCCCGTCGGCTCCGGAGCCGCTGCCGTAGATTCGGAAGGTGACCCCGGACCTCCAGACGACCCTGGCGAACCTGCCCGATCGGCCGGGCATCTACCTCCTGAAGGACGCCCGAGGACGCGTCCTCTATGTGGGCAAGGCGCAGAGCCTTCGGAGTCGCGTGCGCCAGTACTGGCAGGCGTCGCGCGGCGCGGCCCAGCCGC
>JACCXQ010000253.1 GCA_013696945.1 Chloroflexota bacterium
ACCATGCCCGGCCCCAGCGGGCCGTCTCGGAGGATGGTCGGTGGCACGATCCGCCAGCCGATGTGCTCGGACACCTCGAACGCTGCGACCTCGCGATGACCGAGGGTGCCACGCGGGAAGTCGTCCAACGGCCTTTCCCCGCGGATGGGCTTGTAGACGCAATGGTCGACCGAGGTCTCGTCCACGTCCGCGGGCGCTTCGGTCGACGGCGCGCGAAGCTCGCAGTAGAGCGTGGCGTTCGACGCCTCTACAAGCCGCCCCAGGACGCCGATCTCGCGCTCGCGCAGCCGCGCGAGCGCCTCGGCCGTATCCGGGATCAGTTCAGGTATCCATTCCGCCGGGGGCAGAGGTGGCCATGGGGGTCGAGCGGCTGCCCGCAGAAGGGGCAGGGCGGCCGGCCCGCGGCCACGACCCGCGCCGCTCGCTCGACGAAGCCACGGGCGAGGGCGGGCACGAGCCGGACCCGAACGAGGTCGGGGCCGTCCTCGTCGTCATCGTCGACCTCCAGCGCGTCCTCGTCCTCCTCCTCCTCGGTCTGCGCGCGCGCCTCGACCATCAGGACCTCGTCATCCTCGTCCCATGAGATGGCGATGGTCCCGACGCGGAACTCCTCCCGCAGCGGCTCGTCGAGCGGCCGCTCGTCGTCGCCCAGCGAGACCTCAGAAGCCGCGCCCACGCCGCGACGTTGCAGTTCGTTGAGCATCGCGCCCATGCGCTCCGCGAGGACCTGGACCTGGAGCTTCTCGAGAGCGACCGAGACGATGCGCTGCCCCTGCGTGGCCTGGAGGAAGAAGGTTCGTTCCCCGGCGAGTCCGACCGTGCCGCACACGAATCGATCGGGTGGGTCGAAGACGAAGATACGGCGCGCCATGGCCCGACTCTATACCGGAGCGCGGCGGGGGTCCGGCCAGGATCCACTGGACGCGTACGCTGCGCGCCATGAAGGTCGTCCATAGCGAAGCACACCGCGCCCATACGTACGCCCACGAGGTCACCGGTGGGCTTCCCACGAGGGCCTGGGAGACGGTCGCGCGGGCGGAGGCCATCCGGGCAGCACTCGAGGCGGTAGGCCATGACCTTCGCGCACCCGCCGATCACGATGCGGCGGCCATCACCGCCGTTCACGATCCCGCGATGCTCCGCTACCTCGAGACGGCATGGAGCGACTGGAGGGCGAACGGGCTCGACCGCGCGACGATCGTCCCGGACACGCTTCCGCTGGCGGGCTATCGCGCGGGGATGGGCGCGGCCACGGAACCGGCGTCACCATGCGGCCGCATCGGCTATTGGTGCTTCGACACGATGACGCCCATCGTCGAGGGGACGTATCCGGCGGCGCGAGGGGCGGTCGACGTGGCGTTGAGCACGGCGAGCCTTGTGATGGACGGGGCATCGGCGGCCTACGGGCTCTGCCGGCCGCCCGGGCACCACGCTGCCCGCGCGATGTTCGGCGGCTACTGCTACTTCAACAACGCCGCGATCGCCGCACAGTGGCTGGTCGAGCGGAGCGGCGCCCGCATCGGGGTCCTTGATGTCGACATCCACCACGGCAACGGCACGCAGCAGATCTTCTACGACCGGCCCGACGTGGCGTACGCGTCGCTCCACGCCGACCCGATGCGGATGTATCCCTACTTCTCCGGCCACGCTGACGAACGCGGCGCCGGTGCTGGACTCGATGCGACCTTCAACCAGCCACTGCCGGCGGGCGCGGACGATACGACCTACCTCCGGGCGCTCGAGCGGGCGCTCGACTGGCTGCTGGATCGGACCGACGGGCCGCTCGTCGTCAGCCTTGGCCTCGACACCTATCGCGATGATCCGATCGGGGACTTCGCGCTGACGACGCCCCTCTACCGTGTGTGTGGGGCGCGAACGGCCGGCACTCGTCGCCCCCTGGTCATCCTCCAGGAAGGCGGCTACGACGTGGCGACCCTCGGGGAGAACGTGAGGGAGTGGCTGGCCGGTGTCGAGGAGGTCGGGTCAGTCGAGGAGTGACTCGTAGAGGTCCAGGGTCTGGCGGGCGATGGCGGCCCATCCGAAGTGCGCCACGGCTCGCCGTCGACCGGCCCGACCCATCTCCTCGCGACGAGCCGGGTCGCGCATGAGCTCGTTGATAGCGCTGGCGAGGTCGCGCGCGAATCGTTCGGGATCGCGTGGCTGGAAGGAGCCGTCGCCGGCCGGCTCGAAGTCGACCAGGAGGCCGGTCTCGCCCTCGACGACCACCTCCGGGATGCCGCCGACGGCGCTGGCCACGACGGCCGTCTCGCACGCCATCGCTTCGAGGTTGATGATCCCGAACGGCTCGTACACCGAGGGGCAGCAGAAGACCGCCGCGTGGCTGTAGAGCTGGCGAACGGTCGGCTTGTCGACCATCTCGGCGATCCAGACGACGTTCCCGTGGCGCTCGCTGGCTGCCGCCACGGCCGACTCCATCTCGGCCGCGATCTCCAGTGTGTCCGGGGCGCCGGCGCAGAGTACGACTCCCATGCCGGGGTCCAGGTGCTCGATGGCCCGGACGAGATGGATGATCCCCTTCTGGCGCGTTATGCGGCCCACGAATAGGACGTACGGCAGGGCGCGGTCGATGCCGTACCGGTCCAGCGCGTCCGTTGCGTCCTCGGGCACGTACTCGTCGGTGTCGATGCCGTTGTGGATGACATGGACCCGCTCGGCGGGCACGTCGAACAGCCGCAGGACATCGGCGCGCGTCTCGCGTGACACGGCGATGACCGCGTCGGCCAACTCGATCGCCGACCGCTCGACCCAGCTCGAGACGTCGTAGCCGCCGCCCAGCTGCTCGCGCTTCCACGGCCGCAGCGGCTCCAGCGAGTGGGTGGTCACGACCAGCGGGATGCCGTAGGCGAGCTTCGTGACCACGCCTCCAAGGTGCGTGTACCAGGTGTGGCAATGGACCACGTCCGCCGTCACGGGCTCGGCCGCGAACCCCAAGCCGCGGCTCAGCGCCGCCAGTACCGGCCGCAACCGCTCGTCCGTGCGCCCGAGGTCATGCGCGACGGCTGAGCCCCGGACGTGTAGGCGTCCCTCGGTCTCCGCCTGCTTGCCGAACGTCCGGACGTCGACATCGACCAGCTTGGCCAGCTCCCGCGCCAGGTACTCGACATGGACGCCCGCACCGCCGTAGACATCCGGCGGGTACTCATTGGTGAGGATGAGCACCTGCTGGGGTGGCGCTGTCACGCAACGATGATAGGCGCCACCTCCTGGTGGTCGGGGTGCCGTGTCAGTCCTCCGGGCCAGGAGTCTTCAGCCCTCGGATGCCGCGACTATGCCGCCCGCTTCCAGATGGCGTTCGTCGCGCGACTCTGATCGCTCCTCATCGAGCGTGTCCGCGCCCTCCCGCTCCGCGCCCGAGCCGACATCGCGCAGGACGACCACGGCGAGGATCGCGAGCCCGATCGCGATGGCGCCGGCGATCACGGACGTCACCACCATGCCCTCCACGAA
>JACCXQ010000258.1 GCA_013696945.1 Chloroflexota bacterium
CCGGGACGACCCTCTCCCATGTTCGGTGATCGCCCGTGAGGCCCGCCTCGAGGATGACGGTCGGCGTTCCCTCGCCGTGACATTCGAGGTACAGCGAACGACCACCGATGTCCACCGGTCGGCCGGCCGGCTCCGCGCTGCGTGAAGGGGATGGTGTGAGGACCGGGGGAGGTGGCGCCGTGGCTGATGGCGCCGTGGCTGATGGCGCCGTGGCTGATGGCGTCAGGGCACCGGTCGAGGAGGTGGCGCATCCGACGACGCTGAAGAGCGCCGCTAGCGCGAGAAGTGGACGTCTCATGGCACTCGACTCCGTGTTTCCGGGGCACACTCCCGGTCACATCGGACCGTCGCCGGTCGCCTCAGCGGACGAAAGGGGTGTTCACCGGTCCTTGTCGCGCATGCGGGCGCCAAGTTCTGCTCGGGATCGGATCCCCAGTTTCTGGTAGACGCGTGCCAGGACGCCATCGATGGTCTTGGGGCTGAGCACGAGTGCCTGGGCTACCTCTCGATTGGTCCGGCCGGACGCAGCAAGCAGCGCGACCTGCTCCTCGGTCGCGGTGAGGGCATCCGTCGCGGCCGGACGCAGACCGACGCGTGCGGCTTCGCGCCGCGCTCGATCGGCCCAGCGCAGCGAGCCCACGCGCTCGAAGACTTCCTCGGCCTGACGAAGCGCGTCCGCCGCCCGGCGCTTCTCGCGTCGCCGTCGGTGCAGCTGGCCCTTGAGCAACCAGGTGCGCCCGGTCTCGAGCGGCATCGCGAGCGCTTCGTGGTGCCCCAGCGCCTCGTCGAGCGCTTCCAGCGCGGCATCGATCTCGCCGTAGGCAGCCGCGACGAGCGCTCGGGATCGCGAACCGACCGAGCGCACCCACGGTCCAGGCGCGGGCCCCGCGTCGCGGAAGAGGGCGTCCAGCCGTTCCCGAGCGGGACCCAGTTCGCCCATCAGCACGAGCGCTTCGATCTCGTCACCTCGGCAGCGGAGCATGGAGGCGAGGCGAACCCCTGTACGCCCGAACGTGTCGCGCACGTCGGCCAGATGTCGGGCAGCCTCGTGGGGGTGATCGTCGCTCAGCTCGATGAAGCCCAGCAGCGCAAGGAACCGGGGACGCAACGCCTCATCGACCGCCTGACGGCAGATCTCCAGGCCCTCGATCGCCGTCCGACGTGCCACGTCGAGGTCGCCCCGGTACGTAGCGACGTACGCCATGGCGAGCCGCGCCATCGCACGGCCGTGGCGCGTCGCGCCCGTCTGTTCGGCGAGTTCGACGCTCTCGACGGCGCGCAGGCTCGCCGAGTCGAGATCACCCAGCCAGCAGTCGAGCTCGGCAAGGTCAGCCAGGGCGATCGGCGCGGCCCGGTCGAGCCCGCTCTCACGGTCCCCTCGATGCAGGTCCTCCAGGAGAGAGCGAGCCTCCAGCAGCCGGTCCTGCTCCTGGCGGATGATCCAGAGACGTTCCCGGGCGATCCCGCGGGCGTTGAGCGCCGCTCGCCGAGCTGGCGGGTCGGGAGGCGGTGGCAGCGACTCGATGGCGCGCGTGACGTCACCCTCATCGACGGTCTTGCCCGCAAGGAGGCTGGCCTCTGCGCGGAGCAGCAGTGCGCAGGCCAGCAGCTCGGGGGCCGGCGCGTCCAGCCCGCCGAGCAGCCGGACCGCCACGTCGGCATGCTCGATGGCCAGCGACAGGTCGTCGTCGGCGAGGTATGCGATCCGAAGGTGGATGGCGGCCTGGAGCGCGCCGTCGTCGGCCGCATGTGCCAGAGCGCCCAGACAGATCGGGACAGCTGCCGCGGGGCCCTCTTCCCACGCCGTCTGGGCAGCCTGAAGGAGCAGTACCTCGGCTCGGTGATGCCCCGGCTCCGCGGCCGAGACCAGGCCATTGACGATGGCCCGACTTCGTGCGACCTCGCCGATCTCCCAGAGCGTGCCGGCAAGGGCGAGCCGGCGCCTGGTAGCGTCCTCGGTAGCTGTCGCGGGGGTCAGCCGGACGGCGTGCTGCTGGAGGTCGGCGGCTGCATCCAGTCCCCCGCGTGCCGCCGCGTCATCTGCGGCCGCATCGAGAAGCGCTGCGACCGCTCCGTCCGGGACACTCGTTGCGAGGGCGACGTGGCGTGCCCGTTGCTCGAGGGATATCACGACATCGGCCAGGCGCAGATGCACTTCCCGTCGATCGATGTTCGTGGCCGCTCCGTAGACAGCCGCTCCGAACAGCGGGTGCGTGAACCGGGCTCTGCCCTCGTCCGTGATGAGCAGTCCGCTGTCCACCGCCTCCGCCAGGCGGCGCTCGACGTCGTCACGCGGCTTCGCGGTGCGAGCGAGCAGGTCGAGATCGGGATGGCCGAGCGCCGCGACCGTCAGCAGCATGGCCCGTGTCTCTGGCCCCAGGCCCCTCGTGCGTCGAGCGACCAGCTGGCGGACGTCGGTCGGGATGGGGAGCATCTGGTCGAACGTCAGGGGCCGGCCCTCTCGCTTGAGTGCACCCATGATCTCCACGGCGAGGAGAGGGTTCCCACCGGAAGCCGCTTCCAACCGCGTGAGTGCAGGTCGCGACAGCACCTCGCCGAAGCGTTCCACGACGAGGTGGTGGAGCGCCGCGAGGGTCATCGGGCGCAGCGTGACGGAGGTGACGCGGTCCACGGGGAACGCTCCCGCCGGCCACGGCCGCGGCTCGACGCCAGCTCCATCCCACCGCGTCGTGGCCAGGAGCCCGATCTGCTGGCCGCGCAGCCGCTGGACGGCGAACTCCAGGACCCGTCCGGAAGATCGATCAAGCCACTGGAGGTCGTCGATGGCGATGATCAGCGGCGCTACTCCGCTCAGGCGGTCGAGACCTCTCAGGACAGCGGTTGCCAAGGCTCGCAGGTCGAGCGGAGGGCCATCCGATGTGTGTCGGAGGAGCGCCGTGTCGAGCGCCACGCGCATCGGTGCGGGGAGAGCGGGCGACATCTCCTCGATCACCTCGATCAAGAGGTCGGAGAGGCCGCTGAACGCGAGCTGCGCGTCAGACTCGGCGGCCCGGCAGCGCAGGAGACGGTACGAACGACGCTCTGCTTCGTCGAGGAGCGCGCCCCAAACGGTCGTCTTGCCGATCCCGGCCGGCCCTTCGAGGAGGAGAGCTGCAGGCGCGGTGGCCACATCGTCGAGGAAACGCGCCCCGAGTGCGAGCTCTTCCTGCCGCCCGATGATCGTCGTCACCGCAGCACGTTACCGATCGGCACCGCGTCGGCACGGAGTGACGCGCGATGACGTGACCAACAGAGCGGAGCGGTGCGTCCGGCGCATGGAGTTCACCGCGCGGAGCGTCCGGAGCCCTGCGCACCCTGTTGCGCAGGTGCCCATCCGATGGGTGTATCGGAGATCGGCGCCGCTTTTGATGGCTATGGTGCCCACCCGGTGGTCCGTGCGGCCGACAAGCCCCTCCAAACCGGCACTCGGCGCGGCTCATTGGCGCATAGACCCATGCGGTGGGCAGGACTCCAACAGGGCCAAAAGGACCTATCCCATCCTCACCTTGCGCGATCAGCATCCCGGCTCGCTCTCCCGGCCAGAGTGCGCGTCGGGGGGGGTCGGTCAACTGTTGCCCGCACGGCGCGAGCGAGCGTCAGCCACGCCACGCGCGCTGCTGGACCTACCCTCGCGGAATCGGCGACACTATCCTCAGATGGTCTGCCCCTCGCCGGTCCTTCCCGTCACGGAGTCGCTCTGATGCCCAAGGTCACCATGCCCCAGCTCGGTGAGAGCGTCGCCGAGGGCACGATCGGGAAGTGGCTGAAGCAGCCCGGCGACAAGGTCGCCAAGTACGAGCCGATCGTCGAGGTGATCACCGACAAGGTGAATGCCGAGGTCCCATCGCCGTTCGAGGGGACTCTCACCGAGATCCTGGTGCAGGAAGGCGAGACGGTCCCGAACAACACGGAGATCGCGGTCATCGAGTCGGCGGGGGAGGCGGCTGGAGACGCGGCGGGCGACTCGTCCGCAGGCGAGGCGTCGGCAGCGCCCGAGGAGTCCGCAGCGCCCGACGGGTCGACAAAGGCTGCGGTGGCCCCCGACGAGTCCGCGACATCCACGGACTCTGAGCCCACCGTGCTCGGGACGGGCGGACACGGACCGGGAGGCTCGGATGAGCGGCCCGCCGACGAGACGCGGCGCGATCCGGGCATCGCGCCCACGGCGACGGCCGAGGCTCCGCCGGCGACCGGCGCGGGTCCCACCAACGGCGCGGCCGCCACCAACGGTACCGCCGCGGTCGCCGGATACACCGGCCGCATGACGC
>JACCXQ010000139.1 GCA_013696945.1 Chloroflexota bacterium
GGAGCCGGCGGACCGAATCGGCCCAGCCAAGGATGCGCTGGAGGTCGATCTGCTCGTCGAAGCGGACCTCGACCGTGGGAAGTTGGCCGAGATAGACCTCGCCGGTCGTGCCGTCGAGGCTGATCCATTCCCCTTCCGAGAAGCCCAGGCCGTCCACGCGCGCCGAGCGCGAGCCGTAGTCGATGACCAGCGCTGCGCAACCTGCGACGCATGGCTTGCCGATCTGCCGCGCCACTACGGCCGCGTGGCTCGTCGCGCCGCCTCGCGCCGTCAACACGCCCTGCGACGCCGCCATCCCGTGGAAGTCGTCGGGCGACGTCTCGATGCGGACGAGGACCACCTTCTGGCCCTGCCCGGCGAGCTCGGCAGCTCGGTCCGCATCGAACACGGCGACGCCGACCGCCGCACCCGGAGAGGCGTTCAGGCCGGCAGTGAGGCGTGTCGCGCGCCCCTTGGCCGCCTCGTCGAACTGGTCGCGCAGCAGCTGGTCGACGTGCGCAGGTTCGATCCGCGAGAGTGCCTCGCGCTCCGTGATGATGCCCGCCTCGACCATGTCCGAGGCGATCCGGACGGCCGCCGCCGCGGTGCGTTTGGCAGAGCGTGTCTGGAGCATGTAGAGCCGGCCACGCTCGATGGTGAACTCCAGGTCCTGGACGTCGCGGTAGTGGCGCTCGAGCCGCTCCGCGATCTGCTGGAACTCCTCGTACGCCTCGGGCAGCTCATCGCGCATGGCGCTGATCGGCTGAGGCGTCCGGATGCCCGCGACCACGTCCTCGCCCTGGGCGTTGGTGAGGTACTCGCCGTAGAGCACTTTCTCGCCGGTGTTCGGGTCGCGGGTGAAGGCGACGCCGGTGCCGGAATCGTCGCCCATGTTCCCGAAGACCATGGTCACGACGTTGACGGCGGTACCCAGATCGTGCGGGATCTTGTTGTACTCGCGATAGTCTCGCGCGCGCTTGCCGAACCAGGACGCAAAGACCGCCCTGATGGCCAGGTCGAGCTGCTCGGACGGGTCCTCCGGGAAGTCACGGCCGGCATCCTCGCGCACGATGTGGCGAAAGCGCGCCGCCGTCTCCCTCAGGCCCTCAGCGTCGAGGTCGGTGTCCTGCTCGGCCCCGCGCTCTCGCTTGATGTCATCGAATGCGTGGTCGAATCGCTCGGCCGAAACATCCATGACGATCCGCCCGAACATCTGCACGAACCGGCGATACGCGTCCCATCCGAAGCGCTCGTTGCCAGTCAAGGCGATGAGGCCCTGGAGCGTCCCCTCGTTGAGGCCGAGGTTGAGGACGGTGTCCATCATCCCGGGCATCGAGAACTTCGCTCCTGACCGGACGCTCACGAGGAGGGGGTTCGCCGCGTCGCCGAAGCCCTTCGCGGACCGGTGCTCCACCTCCTTGACAGCCTCGAGGACATCGTCCCAGAGCCCCTCGGGGAGCTCCTCACCCGATGCGAAGTAGTCGTTGCAGGCCTCGGTCGTGATGGTGAAGCCGGGCGGGACGGGAAGCCCGGCATTGGTCATCTCGGCGAGTCCCGCGCCCTTGCCGCCAAGCAGGTCGCGCATCGTCGCGTCACCTTCGGCTCGGCCACCGCCCCAGGCGTAGATGTAACGCTTGGCAGCGCGGTGCTCGCGCTCGCGGGCGGGGGCGGCGGACTCGGTCATGCGGCGGGCTCCTGGGCAGGCACGGCTCGGCGTCCGTATCGTACCCGCGGAACCTCGCGGGACGGTTCGGAGCTGGTCGTGGGTGTCTCCCACGCTCGTGGCGCCTGCCATGCCATCATCGTGGGCATGACCGACCGCTTTGACCTCGACCACTTCTTCACCATCCCGCGCCTCTCGGCGCTGCGTCTCTCACCGGATGGTGCGCGCCTCCTGGTGACCGTCCAACGACCGTCGCCGGACGGCAAGAAGATGCACAGCTCGATCTGGGAGGTCGACCCGGCAGGACAGCGGCGGAGTCGCCGACTGACACGCTCGTCGCCCGGCGAGAGCGGCGGCGTCTTCCTGCGAGACGGGTCGATCCTCTTCACATCGGCGCGCCCCGATCCCGACCGCAAGCCGGATGACGGCGACGACGAGGAGATCACCGGCCTCTGGCTGCTGCCGGCCGGCGGCGGAGAGGCGCGGATGGTGGTGGCTCCGCACGGCGGCGTGGATGACGTCCGCACGGCGCGGGACATCGATGTCGTCTGCTTCGCCGCGAGTGTCCACCCGCGCACCAGCTCACTCAAGGAGGACAGCGACCGGGAGAAGGAGCGCAAGAAGTCCGGCGCGTCCGGGCAGCTCTTCGAGACTTACCCGATCCGTTTCTGGGACCACTATCTCGGTCCACGCGAGCGCCACCTGTACGTGGCCGACGCCCCGGATGCCGTTGAGGGGCGGATCGAGCAGCCGGTCGACTTAACGCCCGATGCGGCGCGGGCGCTCGACGAGACGGAGTTCGACCTCACGCCCGACGGCTCGACCATCGTCACGGGCTGGGTCCATCAGAACGACCTGGTCCACCCGAGCCAGGACATCGTCGCCATCGACAGAGCGACCGGTGAGCGGCGTGACCTGGCGTCCGGCCCGGAGTGGCACCAGTCGCCACGCTGCTCCCCTGATGGGCGGTGGGTCGTCTGCACTCGCGATACGGTCGCGACGCCCGAGGAGCCGCTCGACATGACACTCTGGCTCATCGACCTGGCGACGGGCGCGGGCCGGGACCTGACCCCCGAGCTGGACCTGTGGCCTCACGGGCCCGAGTGGTCCGCCGATTCCCGCTCGGTCTTCTTCCTGGCCGACCGTCTCGGCCACAGCGCCGTTCTCCGCGTGGACATCGACGGCGGAGACGTGACGGCCCTGGCCGCGGAAGGTGCTCACAGCGACCTCTGCCCAGCCCCTGATGGGCGACGTGTCTTCGCGGTCCGTTCGACGCTCACATCACCGCCCCTGGTGGTCGAGCTGGCGACCGATGCGACCGAGCGGGCGGGCAGGGTCATCCCCTCCCCGCTGCCGGCGGATGATGAGCTCCGGATCTCGGCGTCGGTCGAGCAGATCACCACGCGCACCGATGACGGGACCGAGATACGCTCGTGGCTGGTAACGCCGGCCGACGCGTCGGCCGATTCGCCGGCGCCGCTGCTCCTGTGGGTCCACGGTGGCCCGCTGGGGTCGTGGACCGGATGGCACTGGCGCTGGAATCCGCACCTGCTTGCCGATCGGGGCTACGCCGTGCTGCTGCCGGACCCGGCCCTCTCGACCGGGTACGGTCTCGACATGATCCGGCGCGGTTGGGGCAAGTGGGGCGAGGTACCCTATTCCGACCTGATGGCCGTCGTCGATAACGTCATCACTCGCCCGGACATCGATGACGAGCGGACGGCGGCCATGGGCGGCTCGTTCGGTGGCTACATGGCCAACTGGATCGCCGGCCACACCGATCGGTTCAAGGCCATCGTGACCCATGCCAGCCTCTGGGAGCTCCGCGGATTCCACGGCACGACCGACTGGGGCTCCACGTGGGAGGCGGAGTTCGGCGATCCATACACCGACGCGAGCCGCTACGAGGCCGCTTCCCCCCATGCATCGGTGGGGGACATCCGGACACCGCTCCTGGTCATCCACGGCGAGAAGGACCACCGGGTGCCGATCAGCGAGGCGCTGCGCCTGTGGACCGACCTCAGCCGTCACGGCGCCGAGGCCAGCTTCCTCTACTTCCCTGACGAGAACCACTGGATCCAGAAGCCGCCCAATTCGCGGATCTGGTACGAGACGGTCATCGCCTTCCTCGACCATCACGTGCTCGGCAAGGAGTGGCAGCGGCCCTCGCTGCTCTGAACGGTCCGCCCTACCGGATGGGGAACGACAGGAACTTGGCCGCGCCCGGCCCATCAAGGAACTGGATGTCCTCGGCGCTGATGTCGATGGTGAACGATGCCCGGATGGGGGCCGACGTGACGACGCGGTCGGCGATGAGCGTGAACGTATAGGTACCGGGGGCGAAGAACCATCCATCCGGTGCATCGAAGAGGCACAACGGCGCCGACGCATTTCGTGGGCTCACGAGAAGCGGCACCGGGTCGGCCGCGTACTCGTAGCTGAGGATGCCCGTATCCGGGTCGCCGACCAGCCTCGCCTGCTCGTCCCAGGTGAACGAGACCGCGCCCCCCGTCCCGGCCTGGACCTCGAGGGTCATGGTTCGAATGACCTCCACCCGGTCGTTCTGCCCGGTACTCACGAACGCCGGCTGCAGATACACGAAGGCCGACCCACTGGCTCGTCCCTGGGCGACCCGGACCTGGTCGGGAAGGATCAGGATGACCTCCGGCTGGCGCATCGAGATCACGATGCTTGCGATGGAGAGGATCAACGACAGGAGGGCGGCGGTCAGCGGGACCCACGAGAGTGAAAGGGCCCTGAGGACCGGCTCCCTGATGCGACCCACCAGCCTCGGAGTGGCCGCGGAGGCCGACGCGTCTGGAGTCCCTGCGATGTCGTCTGGTTCGGGCGACGGTGCAGGGAGCGGCGCTTCGTCGCTGGGCGGCG
>JACCXQ010000268.1 GCA_013696945.1 Chloroflexota bacterium
GGCGATCACCTCGCGGTCGAGGAGCGGGATGAGCCGGGAACTGCCATAGCCGCCCTGGAAGCAGAGGATGGCGCGGACCTCGGGATCGGCGTAGGCGGCGTTCAGGTCGGCTGCGCGATCCTCGTCCCGGCCGGCGAGATAGGCGTGCCGATCGTCGACATGCTGGCCCCGCTTGACCTTCAACCCCCACGCCTCGAGCGCGCCGAGCGCACGTAGCATCTCGCTGCGGTTCTCCCACGGCGAGGCCGGCGCCACGAGCGCCACGTTGTCGCCGCGACGCAGACGCGCCGGCTTGCGGATCCCGGAGGGCTGGGGATCGGTCACGCTGCCGTGCCCTGCACATGGAGAGCTGTCCGCGGTGCGGCACGCGGCGCGTCGGGCAGCAGTCGGACGAAGAGCTCGCTCGCGAGGAGCCGGCCGCGCGACGTCAGACGGAGCCGCCGTCCAGCCTCGACCAGGCCTGCTTCGATCCCCCACTCGAGGCCGGCTGCCAGGGCGGGGTCGAGCAGCGCTGCTCCGTCGATGCCCGTCCTGAGCCGCAGACCGAGGATGGCCGCTTCCGCCCGTCCCGCCGCAGGGTCGAGCGGCTCGCGTCCACCGGGCGGCGGCGCGGGCAGCGCGCCATCTGCCGGGCGGAGAGACGCGATGTATGGCTCGAGCCGGGCTGCGTTCCAGCGACGGGTCAGCGAGCCGTCGAAGGCATGCGCGCCCGGACCGACCGCCTCGACCGCCTCACATCGCCAGTACGCCAGGTTGTGCCGGCTCTCGTGTCCGCGGCGCGCCCAGTTCGAGAGCTCGTATCGGCGAAGGCCGGCGGCCACCAGTCGCCGCTCGGCCATCTCGTACTGGTCCGCGGCGCGATCCTCGTCCTGAGCCGGCCGCGCGCGTCGGCGCCACGCGCCGGCACCGGGCCGGAGCGGCAGACGATCACCGAGCGGCGATGTCGCGCCCTCTGCATCCGGATCGTCGAGGGCCAGCGCGTAGGCCGACACGTGATCGGGCTCCAGGCGAAGCGCAGCGTGGAGGGTCCATTCCCACGAGCGGAGGCTCTGCCCGGGAACGTCGTAGAGCAGGTCCAGATTGACGCTGCGGAACCGTGCGGCGCGTGACTCGGCGACAGCATCGGTGACATCGGCCGGTCCATGCCGGCGGCCCAGCGTGCGCAGCTCGGCAGGGTCGAGGCTCTGGACGCCGAGGCTCAGCCGGTCGACGCCGGCGGCACGGAAGCCCGCCAGATCGCCGCGATCACCGCGGCCCGGGTTCGCCTCGAGCGTGATCTCGGCGTCACGGGCGATGCCGAAGCGACGCGCGACGTGGTCGAGCAGCCCACAGACCTGGCTCGGCCCGAGCAGAGAGGGCGTCCCGCCACCCAGGTAGATGCTCGACAGCGGCGCCCGGCCGGAACCGACGGTGGTGTCGAGGTCGTCGGCGCGCAGGTCCAACTCGACATGGATCGCAGCAAGGAAAGCCTCGAGCCGGTTCGCTGGCCCGCGCGCCGCGCGTCCCGCCACGACCACGAAGTCGCAGTAGGGACATATCGAGAGGCAGAACGGGACGTGGATGTAGAGCGCGACGGGAGCGCTGACGTTCAAAGGACTCGTTATCCGGGCCGGGCCTGGCGGAAGCTGCCCGGGCTTCCGGTCGGATGGGCGGGGCGTGACCCGCGTGGATCGGGGACGACCTCCCATCCCTTCGGCGGCAGGTTCTGTCCGACCTCCTCTTCCGGTTCGAAGCCCCCCGGTCGGACCTGCCCGGCGTGACCCGTGGCCAGGAAGATGGCGAAGCGCGTGACAGCGTGACCGACGATGGCTGCGCCGATACCCGCCGTCTGCACCGTCAGGAGTCCCCCGATGGCCCCGACGGCGATGGAGATGGCCAGCATCCCGCGGCTCCGCCCGGGTGCGCCGAGCCGCGTGGCGAGACCGTAGAAGACTGCCTGGAACGCGATGGCGAACTCGACCGGCCAGTCGTAGCTCAACAGCAGGCCGAGCATGATCCCGCGGAAGAGCGCCTCGTCGATGACCGCGGTCCCGATGCAGTTGATGGCGGCGCCGGGGTAGTGGCGCGCCGGCGGCAGGCGGAACCGCCGGTAGCGCCACCAGGCGAAGGCGAAGGCGACGATCGTCCCGGCCAGCGCGAAGAGCAGACCCAACCCGATCGCCTCCTGGCGGTCGTTCCCGAGGTCCAGGTGCAGCTGGGAGATGGGCAGCGGATGGATGCGGTACACGACGTACACGAGGATCATGCCCAGCGCGTACCAGGCGAGCCGGCGGATCCACGTCCGGATGCCTCCGGGAGCCTGCTCATCGTCGTACTCGGCCGTGCCGAACCTCGCTGCGTCGAAGCGCAGCAACAGGAGGAGCCCGATGAACGCGATGAAGAGGAGGAAGCGGATCTCCCCTTCCATCAGCTCGCCTCACCTGTGCGCAGCACCGCGAGGAACGCTTCCTGCGGGATCTCCACTGAGCCGACCCGCTTCATGCGCTGCTTGCCCTCCTTCTGCTTCTCCAGCAGCTTCCGCTTGCGGGTGATATCGCCACCGTAGCATTTGGCGAGCACGTTCTTGCGCATCGCCCGGATGGTCTCACGAGCGATGACATTGGAGCCGATGGCCGCCTGCACCGGGACCTCGAACATCTGGCGCGGGATGAGCTCCTTGAGCTTGTCGACCAGGGCGCGCCCGGCCGAGTTGGCACGGTCGCGATGGACGATGAGAGAAAGCGCGTCGACGGGTTCTCCGGCGACGAGGACGTCGAGCTTCACCAGCTGGCCGGCGCGCTCGCCGACCGATTCGTAGTCGAGCGAGGCGTAGCCCTGGCTCCGGCTCTTCAACTGGTCGTAGAAGTCGACGATGATCTCAGCGAGTGGGAGTTGGAAGGTCAGGACCACCCGCTGCGCATCGAGGTACTCCATGCCATCGAACGTGCCGCGCCGGGACGTAGCCAGGTCGATGAGCGTCCCGATGTAAGTCGACGGCGTGACCACCCTGGCCCGGACCCATGGCTCGGCGATCTGCTCGATGTCACCTGGCAGCGGCAGGCGGGCCGGATTGTCGACGTGGACCTCCCCGCGTCCGTTGGTCAGGGTGACCACGTACTCGACCGATGGTGCCGACGCGATCAGGTCGAGAGCGAATTCACGCTCCAGCCGCTCCTGGATGATCTCCATGTGGAGGAGCCCCAGGAAGCCGCAGCGGAACCCGAACCCGAGAGCGACCGATGACTCCGGCTGGTAGCTGATGGACGCGTCGTTGAGGTGCAGCTTCTCGAGTGCTTCGCGTAGTTCCCCGTAATCCTCGCCGCGCATCGGGTAGATGCCCGCGAAGACGAGCGGCTTGGCCGGCTTGTACCCGGGGAGCGCTTCTCGCGCCGGCAGGACTGCCGAGGTGAGCGTGTCACCGACCTGGCAGTCCCGCACGCTCTTCAGGCCAGTCGCCACGTAGCCCACGTCGCCCGGGCCAAGCCGCGCCACGGGGACGAGCTGCGGACGGAACACGCCGAGC
>JACCXQ010000271.1 GCA_013696945.1 Chloroflexota bacterium
TGGCGGGGCCATCGGCGAGTGGCTGTCCGGGACCTTCTCGGACCTGGTGAGCCCCGCCGGAGCGGTCGTCGTCCTGCTCGGGTTCGTCACGGCCGGCGTGCTCCTGATGTTCGACCTGACGCTGCGCTCGCTCTTCCGTCCCGTGACGGCAGGCGGGCGCGCACTGGCGGCGACCATCCCGCAGCCCTCGATCCGGCAACGCTCGCGCGTCGATGGTGACGAGAGGGAGGGGCGCATCGCGGTCGCCGTGCCCGTCGAGACGGCCCAGGCCGGCGGTCGTGGTCGTGGACGCCGCCGCGGCATGGAGGCGGACGCGTCACCCGCGTCATCGGGTGGGCCGCTCTCCGCAGGCACCGAGCTCCCGCTACCGGTGCCGAGTCCTGCGCCGGTGAGCCAGACGGTCTGGTCCGGCGGCGGGGGAGGGGCCGCTGCGCCGGCTGCCCAACGCGCTGCGGCATCGAGCGCCACCGCGATCGAGGAGCCGTCAGGTCTCGATGAGGGCGATGGACCGCCGCCGCTCCACGAGAGACCGTGGACCCTGCCGCCCACCGACGTCCTTGATGCGACCCGGCCGGCGGTCACCGGCAACCGACTCGATCACGACCGCAACATCCGGATCATCGAGGAGAAGCTGCGCAGCTTCCAGATCCCGGCCAATGTGACGGCCGTCAACACGGGGCCCGTAGTGACCCAGTACGAGGTCAAGCCGGACGTCCGCGTCAAGCTGTCGCGCATCGAGGGTCTGGCCGACGATCTCGCGATGGCACTCGCAGCGCGCACCATCCGCATCGAGGCGCCCATCCCGGGGCGCGACGTCGTGGGCGTCGAGATCCCGAACCACGCGTCGGAGATCGTCTCGTTCCGGGCGCTCTACGACGACTCCGGGATGGCCGAGGCCACGAGCCGGCTGACCTTCGCGCTGGGCCGCGATGTGTCCGGCAAGGCCTATGCGGTCGACCTGGCCAAGATGCCGCATCTCCTGATCGCCGGCGCCACGGGATCGGGCAAGAGCGTGTGTGTGAACGCCCTGATCACGAGCATCCTGATGCGGGCGCGCCCGGATGAGGTCCGCCTCGTCCTCATCGACCTCAAACGCGTCGAGCTGGCGGCCTACGAGGGGCTGCCGCACCTCCTGACCAGCGTCATCGTGGAGGCGGCGCACGCTCGCTCTGCGCTGTCCTGGGCGGTGCACCAGATGGAAGAGCGGTACAAGGCGCTCGCATCGCGCGGCGAGCGCAACATCACCGCCTACAACGCCAGTCCCCGGATCTCGCTCGACGAGCGGCTGCCGTACATCGTCATCGTCATCGACGAGCTCGCTGACCTGATGATGCGGGAGGGCCGGAAGGTCGAGGATCCCGTCGTGAAGCTGGCCCAGAAGGCTCGCGCCGTGGGCATCCACCTCGTCCTGGCCACGCAGCGTCCGAGCGTCAACGTCGTGACGGGGCTCATCAAGGCGAACGTGCCAAGCCGCATCGCCTTCGCGATGTCATCGAACGTCGACAGCCGGACCGTACTCGACCAGCCGGGCGCGGAAGATCTCATCGGGCGCGGCGACATGCTCTATCAGCCGGCCGACCTGCCGCGACCGGTCCGGCTCCAGGGTGTCTTCGTGAGCGACGCCGAGGTCCACGCGGTGACCGACCACTGGCGCGAGCAGGCGCCCGAGCCGCACTACGACCCCGACCTCCTCTCCGCCGCCGACGAGGACGATGCCGGTGGCTCGGAGTTCGCGTGGCTGGCCAGGATGGCGCAGGACGAGCTCACTGCGAGGGCGGCAGAGCTGGTCATGCAGACCGGCAAGGCGTCGACATCGATGATGCAGACCAAGCTCAAGGTCGGGTTCAACCGTGCCAGCCGCCTGGTCGACGAGCTGGAGCGATACGGCATCGTAGGACCGCAGGATCCGCGCAACCCTGCCGTCCCGCGCCAGGTCTACGGTCCAGAGAACTGGCTCCGCGGTCCCGAGGATGCCGATGACCTCTGATCGGCGGTGCGGCGGGGCACCGGCGGAGCCCTCGTCGAGAACCGCGTATCCTGTGTACCGGGCACGGCCGAGGCTGGACCGCGAGCCCATCGCTGAGAGGGATCGTCCCGTCCGATGACCGCCCGACACCAGATCAGAGTGGGTGGGAGGCGACTCGGTCGCGACCGTGGAGCCCCCATCGACGCCACCCCCGCGCCGCCGCTCGGTGAGGTGCTGCGCCTCGCTCGTGAGCGTAAGGGTGTCGATCTCTATCGGGCGGAGCGCGACACGAAGATCCGCGCGAAGCACCTCGAAGCGCTGGAGAACGGCGATTACGCGGAGCTCCCCGGCGCGGTCTACACGAAGGGATTCCTGCGCAACTACGCGGTCTACCTTGGCCTTGACCCCGAGGAGACCCTCGAGCGCTGGCGCGACGAGACCAGCATGACCCGGCGGAGCGAGGCGGTCGCCGTCGCACCGCCCCGGCCGATCGCCGAGCCGCGGCGGGGTCTCATCTTCACGCGCGGCGTGCTCGTGGCCGCGCTCATCAGCTTCGTGTTCATCGCGTTCGTGGGCTACGTCGCCCTCCAGGTCGCCCGTTTCTCCCAGACGACGCAGTTTGCCGTGGACCCGCCGCTCGTGCGCGTGCTAGCCGAGGACGCGGAGACGACCATGCTCTCGGGGACGACCATCGCCGGCGCGACGGTGACGGTGACGGGACCGGTGGACTTCCTGCGCACGACCGAAGCTGGTTCGAACGGTCGCTGGTCGATGGAGGTCCCGGTCGCCAAGGGTCGGAACGACTTCTCGATCATCGCGCGTGATCCGGACACGGATCGTGACTCCCCGCCGGTGAACGTCATCGTCACCGTGCCCGTCCCACCCACTCCGGCACCGCCGAGCAGCGGATCATCACCGATCCCGTCGCTCGCGGCCACGGGACTCACGGTCGCGCTGCCACTCGAGGGCGCCGCCTTCACGGAGGGCGTGGTCCACGTCCAGGGCACGACCGATGGGACGCGCGTCACGATCACCGCCGCCCAGGCTGCCCAGCCGGTCCCGAGCGGAGCACCCGCGCCGAGCCTCCCCTCCGCCTCGCCGCGGACGGGACCCGGGGCCGTCACCGCCACACCGACCGATGGCTCATTCGAGGCCGATGTCCCGCTCCCGGTCGGTCGCTGGACGCTCACCATCACCGCCACCGCGGAGGGCCGCGTGGACGCGGTCGCGACGCGGACGGTGTCTGTTGCCTTCGAGGGACTGTCCGTGGCCGTCGAAGCCCAGCGCGGCAATGCTTACATCCAGGTCTGGGTCGATGGGCGACCGCTCGCCGGCTGGAACCCCGGTCGTGTGCTGCGGCGCGGCGACTCGCAGACGTTCACCGCGAACCGGACCGTCCTGGTCCGGACCGGCAACTCCGGGGCGACCTCATTCACGGTCAACGGGGAGCTGCTGGGCCCCCTCGGCGATACCGGGGATGTCGAGAACTGGCTCTTCGAGAAGGGGAGGTCGCCTCGCCGCACCCCGTGAACGGGGGATCGAGCGACGAGCCCGGGCTGGTCCAGCTGGCGCGCCTCATCCAAGTGCGGTGCTTAGAGCGTGGCCTGACCCTCGCCACCGCCGAGTCGTGCACGGGTGGCCTGATCGCCCACCTCCTCACCGAGGTCCCCGGGTCCAGCGACTACTTCATCGGCGCGGCGGTGACCTACAGCGACGCGCTGAAGCGCGGCCTGCTGAACGTGCCGGGCGAGCTGCTGCGGACTGGCGGGGCAGTGTCCGCGGATGTCGCGATCGCGATGGCCGTGGGATGCCGTAGCAAGCTGGGCTCCGACATGGCCGTGAGCGTGACGGGCATCGCAGGCCCGGATGGAGGTTCGCCGGAGAAACCCGTCGGGCTGACGTACGTCGCGATCGCGGACGCGGCAGGGCACGATGTCCGCCGCTTCGTTTGGTCGGAAGGACGCAGTGGGAACAAGCGCCGCAGCGCGGAAGCCGCGCTCACGCTGCTCCTGGAACGCCTCGCATGACCAGGTCCGGTCACGAGATCGGCGCCGGCCTCGACCCGGCACGGGCGGCACGCCCCGTCGCCCAAGGCGAGCGTATCCATGTGGTGGGAGCGGCGGGAGCAGGGGCTTCGGCGGCGGCACTCCTCGCCCATGGCGTGGGAGCCGCCGTCACGGCGTGCGACTCCGGCGGTCCGACGCCGTACGTTCGAGCGCTGGCGCACGAGCGCATCCCCATCGAGTGGTCGCATGATCCGGCGCACATCGGCGCCGGGGACAGGGCGTCGGTCGACCGCGTCGCCGTCACCAAGGCCCTCACCTCGGTCGATCCCGATCACCCTGAGCTGATGGCCGCCCGTCGACTGGGTGTCCCCCTCGAGTCCTGGCAGCAGGTCGTGGCGGATGCGGCCGCAACCACAGGGCAGAGACTCGTCGCCGTGACGGGCACGCACGGGAAGTCGACGAGCAGCGGCTGGCTGGTCCACCTGCTGGCGCACGCCGGCCGGGATCCGTCCGCCTTCGTCGGTGCGCTCCTCCCGGCAGCGCTGACCTCAGGCGTCGCGTCCACTGCCCGCCTGGGCGACGGGGACGAGTTCATCGTGGAAGCGGACGAGTACGCTGGGAACTTCGACCCATACCACCCACGGATCGCGGTGCTCCTCAACGCCGAGTGGGATCACCCGGACGTCTTCGCGGATGCGGCCGCCGTGCACGATGCGTTCGCTGCCTGGATCGAGGCGGCGGCGAACGCGGCCACGGCGGAGGATGGGTCTGGGCTCGTGGTCGTGGCGAACGTCGGTGATGCGGGCATCCGAGCGGTCCTGGAACGCGTCCGCGGCGAGCATGTGCGCGTGGTCGGTGCCGCGCTCGCGGATGAGGCATCGGCCGTGCCTGATGGGACCGAGGTCATCGGTACCCTGGCAGACGGGATCCTGCGACTCGACGGCGTCGGCGATGCTCCCGTCTGGGTCCGGATGCCGCTTGACGGGCGCCACAATGCGGCCAATGCTGTCTGCGTAGCTGCGGCTGCGTTCGAGCTCGGCGTCCCAGGCGACCAGATCGGCGCGGGCCTGGCATCGTTCGGGGGCGTCGGACGACGGATGGAACTCATGGGCGAGCCGCGCGGTGTGACCGTGCTCGACGACTACGGCCATCACCCGACGGCTATCGCGGCGACGCTCGATGCTGTCCAGGGTCGCTATCCCGGCCGGCCCGTCTGAGCCGTCTACGAGCCACTGACCTACCACCGGACGGCGGCGATGCTCGATGAGTTCGCCGTGGTGCTGGCGCGAGCCGACCACGCCGTCATCGCGGACATCTGGGCGGGCCGTGACCCGGACACGACCATCACCAGCGCAGACGCTCTCGCCCGCGCGGTCTCAGCGAAGGCTGTCGAGGCTGCCACCGCCCCCGGCAGCGTCGAGCGCACGGCGGATCATCTCGCTGAGCGCGTGCGCCCGGGCGATGTCGTCCTCGTGATGGGCGGCGGACGCTCATACGTCATCGCGGAGCGGCTCATCGCCCTCCTGTCCGATGCGAGCGCCGCGGGCCGCTAGACTCTCGCGGGAAATGCCCGACCTGACACCCGGTGACGGCCAGGATCTCCTCGAGCGCTACAAGCGCGCATGGGAGGGCCGTGACGCGGACGCAGCGATGGAGCTCTACGCGCCAGATGCCGAACACCGTGATCACCCATTCCGTGAGCCCTTCGTGGGGCAGAACGACATCCGCGCGATGTGGAACGACATCTGCGCCGGCCAGGCCCATATCGAGTTCGACGCGGAGCGTGTCTGGGTCGCCGGTCGGACCGTCCTGGCGAGCTGGCACGCCGCATACACGGATCGGACGAACGCGCGGCGTGTTCGGATGAGGGGGTTCGCGACGTTCGAGCTCGACGACGCCGGCCGGATCCAGCGCGTCCGCGAGTGGCCGATGTCTCAAGTGGTCGGCGTGGACAGCACGTTCATCCCGGACCGACAGGAACAGGGGAGGACGGGGCATGGCAGGTGACGTCTCGTTCGACGTCGTGAGCGACTTCGATCGGCAGGAGCTCGTGAATGCGCTCGACCAGGTGCGCCGCGAGATGGCCACGCGCTATGACTTCAAAGGCGCCAAGGCGGACATCGAGCTCGGCAAGGACGAGCTGGTGATCCGCGTCGACACCGACCATCGCGCTCAGGCCATCCGCGATCTGGTCGAGTCCAAGGCCATCCGGCGCGGCCTCTCGCTCAAGATCTTCGACTGGGGGGAGGTCGAGCCGGCCGGAGGAGACACCGTCCGTCAGCAGGTGACGCTCCGTCGGGGCCTGCCCGAGGACGTCGCCAAGCGGATCTCGAAGCTCATCCGCGACGACTTCCCGAAGCTGAAGTCGCAGATCCAGGGCGATGCCGTGCGCGTCAGTGGGAAGAACAAGGACGATCTTCAGAAGGTCATCGGCCGGCTCCGCGAGGAAGGGGAGGGCTACCCGGTGGCACTCCAGTTCCAGAACTACCGCTAGGAACCGAAGATGGACGCGATCGGTCGTGCTGAGGAGGTCGAGGCTTCGGCCGACGTTCCGGCGTTGACGGTGGACGCGACCGGCGAGCCGGCTGCCGATCCGGAGTCGGCGCCTGCGCCGGAGCCGGAGGTGGAGCAGGAGACCACGCATGACGCCGACACGAGCGCCTCCGAACCATCTCCAGACCCTGAGCCCGCCCCAGACCCTGAGCCTGCTCCTGCCATCGAGTCTGGCTCGGCCGAGTCCCCGCCTTCGCCCCCGTCAGCGGTCGAGACGCCCCGTCGCACCGTCGGGCAGGCCATCGCCGAGCGACTGGCCGCCGCGGGAGCCCGGTTCGCCTTCACCGTTCCCGGGGAATCGTTCCTCGGGCTGCTCGACGGGCTGGAGGGCGCGGGGGTCCGCATCGTCGCCACACGTCACGAGGGTGGTGCGGCGTTCATGGCCGCCGCAGCCTCTCGGTTGATGGGGAAGCCGCAGTTATGCCTTGGGTCGCGCGCCGTGGGCGCCGCGAACCTCGCGATCGGCATCCACGCTGCCCGGGCCGACTCGGTCGCAATGGTCGCCGTCGTGGGCCAGGTCCGCCGCGAGCACCGAGGGCGCGAAGCGTTCCAGGAAGCGGACCTCGTGGGGAGCATCGGGCGGCTCGCCAAGTGGGCTGGCGAGGCGGATGACCCGCTGGGCGCGCTCGCTCTCATCGACCAGGCCCTCGCTCGCGCCACCGAGGGGCGCCCGGGACCTGTGCTTGTGTCGGTCCCCGAGGACCTCCTGGACAAGATGCTGCCCGCATCCACGGGCACATCACGTCATCGCTCCCCGCTTCCCACGGCAGCCGCGTTGCCGCCGGACCCTGACGCCGTCCGCGCCGCGCTCCGCATCCTGGCTTCATCGAAGCGTGGCGTGATCTTCGCCGGCGGCGGCGTCCTCGCCGCGAACGCGGGTCGACGCCTCCTGCGGCTCGCGGACGCGCTGGCGCTCCCCGTCATCGCCGCTTGGCGCCGCCCCGATGTCGTGCCCAACGGTCACCCGCTCTACCTTGGGATGGCCGGATACGCCGCGCCGAGCACTGTGCTGCCGCGGCTGCTCGAGGCCGATGCCGTTCTGGTCATCGGGTGCCGGCTGAGCGAGGTCACCACGTTCGGGTACCAGGTGCCCGCGGCCGGGAGCCGCTGGGTCCACGTCGACATGGAGCCCCGCGCGGGGTCAGCCGGGCTTCCGCCAGCCGCGATCTCGATCGAGTCCGACGCCGGTCGTTTCGTGGACGCCGCCTACTCCATCCTGCGTGGCGCCGCGATCGATGCCGAGAGTCGCGCGCAGCGCATGGCCCTCGCGGAGGAGGACCGCCAGGCGTTCACCGAGGCTCGCGTCGTGGATGCCGGCGACTGGGATGGCCCGGGCGTGCATCCAGGACGTGTCATCACGGAGCTCGGGAAGGCGCTCTCGCCCGATGCGATCCTCACCACCGACGCGGGCAATTTCGGCGGGTGGGCCGCGCGTGGGTTCCGATTCCGTCGCGCCGGCACTTTCCTCGGCCCGACGTCAGGGGCGATGGGCTACGGGCTCCCGGCCGCGATCGCGGCGTCTCTCGCACTGCCCAAGCGACAGGTCGTGGCGCTGACGGGTGACGGCGGGTTCGCGATGACCATGGTGGAGCTGGAGACGGCCGTGCGCGAGGGTGTCGCGCCGCTCGTGCTCGTGTTCGACAATCAGCGCTACGGCACGATCTCGATGCACCAGGAGCGAGAGGGCCGGCAGGTCACCGGGACCCTCCTCGGGCCGATCGACTTCGCCGCCGCAGCGCGGGCCTTCGGGGCCGACGGTCACACCGTCGAGCGTGACGAAGAGCTCCCCGATGTGTTGCGCGACGCGCTCGCCAGCGGGCGGCCTTCCGTCATCCATCTCCGCCTGGACCCGCGCTGGGTCTCCGTCGATCAGCCGGCGATCATGCCGGACTCCCCCGGGTCGAGCGCCAGTGACATGGCCAGCGCGCCGTAGGGCGAGCCCGACTCCGCGTCCGGTCCGGCAGCGATCACCGCGAAGCCAAGCCGCTTGTAGAAGCAGATCGCGACATCGTTGGCACCGAAGACCCAGAGCACGATCGTGGTTGCTCCCCAGCCGCGCGCCCAGTCCGACACCGCGTCGAGGAGCGCCCGGCCGATCCCGGCGCGACGGTGGCCCGCATCGACCCACATCGAGAAGACGAGTGCAGTGTCAGGCGGCCGCCGGCGCGCGAGAACGAGACCAACGGGCACGTCGTCGATCTCCGCGATGAGCCATGCGCGACGCTCCCCGCTGCTCGCGGCGCGTGCCTGGGCGGTCCAATCGTCGTCGGTCCGCGCCCGCGCCTCATCGGCCGTCTGACCGAATGCCTCCGGCGCGTCCGAGAGGCTGCGTAAACGCAGCTCGCGCAGGAGCGGCCCGTCGTCCGGTGCGATCCGCCGCACCCGAACCGTGCCCGCGTCCATCGCCCGACGGTAGCACGACGCTGGAGTCAGTCAGTCGGCACCAGGACGAGTCATGTCCTCGCCAGCGTGGCCCTTCGGACGTCCCGGATCCCACTCGTCGTCCAGGGCGAGCGACATCCGTCCTCGTGGGGACAGCGCAGCGACCCGGACCGCCTCGCGGGTCAGCCCGGCGACGACCTCTCGAGGGATGGCCTGTCCCGGCGCGAACGTGAGATACCGGACCTTGCGCAAGGGGAGGTGTGCGCCCTCCAGCAGCCGCTCGGGATCGCGCATCCAGACGCCGTACTCGAACCCGAGATGCACGTGCACCGGCTCCGGCGCGATGTAGGCGAAGTACCGAAGCCGCCGGCCGACCGGGACGTCGTAGCCGATCAACCGCCAACCGGGTCGGACCCGCTCGACCACATCAGGCACGGTTCGTCTGACGATCGCTCGCAGCCTCTCGGCCGCCAAGCGGATCGCGACAGGGTACGACTCGAGGAACGCTTCGGGCGGGATGGGGTCCACGGCCGCACATCATGGCGCGGCGATGCGGACAGGACATGTCCGGTCTCCCCGGTCCTATCGCACGAGCTCGTGCGCCAGCATCTCCATCAGCAGCCCATCGACCCAGACGCCCGACGCGACTCGCTGGTACCGCCGCATTCGCCCGACCGGGCGAAAGCCCACCTTGGCATAGGCAGCGATGGCCCGGGCGTTGTCGGCGGCCGGGTCGATCGTCAGCCGGTGATGGCCCCGCCGGTCGATGAGGTCGGCCGCGACGGTGCGGATGGCGTCCGGGCCCAGGCCCTGGCCCTGGGACCCGCGCGCGAGATAGAGATCGATGCTGGCGTGACGGAACTCGGGATCGTCCTCCTCGACCACCTGGATGTAGCCGACGACTTGGCCCTGGTGCTCGATGACGTACGGCTCCTCCTCGGGGTCATCGGTGAAGAGCTCGCGCCTGACCCGCTCGGCGTCATAGTCCGGCCACCAGCGCGCCACGGACGGTTCAGCGAGGATCGCCGCCAGCGCCTCGACATCCTCGAGCGTGGGTGGCCGAAGCGTCACGTGTTGACCGCGCAGGCGCATCAACGGAGGGTACCCTCCGTGGGGAGAGCCACAGCTGCCTTGAGACCCAGTAGGGAGGGTCAGGATGCCTGACAGAGACCCAAGCGGTGGTCCGACGGCGGACCCGTCGGCACAGATCGATGCGCACCTCGCGACGCTGCTCCGGGACCAGCGTGCCGCGCTCGAGGATCTGCGCCGGACAGCCGCCAGGAAGTAGGCCGACGATCCCCGAGCTGGCGATGTACGGCGAGCTCGCGCCGTGGTTCCACCTCCTGACGCCGCCGGAGGACTACGCCGGTGACGCCAAGTCGGTGCTCGACCTGCTGCGCGGACACGTGGACGGTCGGGTCGAGACCCTCCTGGAGCTCGGTTCTGGCGGCGGCAACACGGCATCGCACCTGCGGCGAGACCTGCATCTGACCCTGAGCGACCTCTCGCCGCAGATGCTCGAGCTGAGCCGCACCATCAACCCGGACATCGATCATATCTGTGGCGACATGCGGACGTTGCGGCTGGGACGGACGTTCGACGCTGTCCTCATCCACGACGCCGTCTGTTACATGACCACGGAGTCGGATCTGCGCGCCGCCATGGCGACATGTTTCGCACACCTTCGGCCGGGCGGTGCGGTCGTCCTCGAGCCCGACCACGTGCGCGAAACCTTCCAGCCGGGGACCGACCACGGAGGAGGGGATGGCCCCGACACGCCGGACGGACTGCCCGGCCGCGGCTTGCGCTACCTGGAGTGGACGACTGACCCGGATCCGTCCGACACGACCTACCGGGTGGACTACGCGCTTCTGCTGCGCGAGCCGGACGGCTCCGTCCTTGTCCGCCATGATCGACACATCGAGGGACTGTTCTCGACCAAGACCTGGCTGGATCTCCTCGGCGATATCGGGTTCAGGCCATCGGCGCGCGAAGGCAGCGAGGGACGTTTGGTCTTCGTGGGTCAGCGGAAGTAGATTCTTCTGGTCGCGGCGTCGAGCGAACCCGCGGCGCTTCAGTGGAGGTCCATGTGTCCAAACTGCTCGTCCAGATCGCGACAGGGCCAGAGAATCCGACCCGGGCAGCGCTCGGGCTCCTGCTCGCCCGGGCCGCGCTGGAGGGCGGTCACACGGTCGACGTCTTCCTTGGCGGCGACGCCGTGGCGCTCCTTCGACCGGCGACTCTCGCCGCCGCGCACGGGGTCGGGACGGGCAGCCTGCGCGAGCACGTCGATGCGTTGGTGGCTGGTGGAGCCAGGTTCCACCTGTCGAAGATGTCGAGCAACGCCCGGGCGGTGTCTCCCGAGGAGCTCGGCGACCTGGAGGTCACGATGGTGCTGCCCTCGCGG
>JACCXQ010000272.1 GCA_013696945.1 Chloroflexota bacterium
GTACGTGTCACTCCCGACGGCGGGGTGCGTGTCGCTCCCGATGGCGAGCTCAGCCATCGGATGGCTCCTCACGAAGGTCCGCGGACCGCGGCGGCGCATCACGGTCGGGCCAGACGCCGATATGGTCGCTCTCGAGCCGGAGCCGGACGCGACGCTCGAGCTGGAGCGCCTCAACATGGGCGCGAGGGAGTTGGAGGCGACCGGCCCGATCGAGGACCGCGAACTCCTCGGCGATGAGCCCGCCCTGCCCGTCGGCCGACGGGGACTCGCGGCGAAGCGTCTCACTGCTGGTCCGACCGTCCCGGATGGCGATCGTGCGCTGCACATGCTCTGATACGAGCGCGTCGTGCGTGACGATGATCATGGTGGTGCCGATCTCGGTGTTGAGGCGCCGGAGCATCGCGAAGAGCTCGGCCGAGGTGGTCGTATCGAGCTCGCCGGTCGGCTCGTCGGCGAGAAGGACGTCGGGTCGGTTGGCCAAGGCGATGGCGATCGCGACGCGTTGCTGCTCGCCGCCCGACAGGCGGTCGGGACGTCGGTCGCCCTGATCGGTCAGCCCGACCTGCCGGAGGAGCTCGAGCGCTCTGCGACGGCGCTCTCTGCCGCCCACCCCGTCGAGCAACATGGGCACCTCGACGTTCTCCACAGCCGATAGGTACGGGAGCAGGTTGCGGGCCGCCTGCTGCCAGACGAAACCGATGACGCGCCGCCGGTAGCTCGCGCGCTGGCGGCCGTTGAGCTGCGCGAGGTCATGACCCGCCACGATGGCGCGGCCAGCGGATGGCACGTCGAGGCCGCCCAGGATGTTGAGGAGCGTGGACTTGCCGCTCCCCGACGCACCGACGATGGCGACGAGCTCGCCTGGCTCCACGAGCAGGTCGAGACCCTGGAGGGCGACGACCTCCAGCTCAGCCACCTTGTATATCTTCACGAGGTTGTCGCACACGACCTTCGCTCCCTCGCCGTATCGGACGCGTTCGTGCACCGGTGCCGCGACCGACCGCGCTGCGGGACGCGTGGGTAGAGGCGCGCTCGTCGGGACGACCCGCCCGTCGACGATCCATTCGACGGGGTCGTCCACCGCCGGCTGCCCCGGGTCGGCGCGCAGCGGTCGGTCTTCCTCCCTCACGGCTCACTCCATCGGACCTGGCGGGCAAGATCGGCGCGCTGCACGAGCCATGCGCCACCGGCGACGACGACCGCCAAGAGGGCGACCGGCGCGACGCCCAGCAGGAGGACCTGGGCCCAATCGATGTGCGATCGGATCGCGTTGTCAGGCCCGATGATGGCACCGAGTCCGAGCGCCGGCCCGGCCAGCCAGGCGATACCCAGACCCAACACCACGCCGCCGAGGATGGCAAGGACGGTCATCGGCGCGTGCTCGACGACGATGAGGGAGACGAGTTGGCGGCGCTGGAGCCCGAGGGTCCGAAGGACTGCCAGCTGCCGCTTGCGTGCAGCGAGGGCGAGTGCTGAACCGGCGGCGAGTGCGAGCGCCGAGAAGCAGAGAGCGACGCCCAGCGAGGCAGCGAAGCCGGCCGTCACCGCCACCGTGAGCGGCGCGTCGCGAAGGGTCGAGATCATGTCGTGCCGCGACTCGATGCGGATGCCCGTGCCATCGCGCTCGATGGCCGAGGCGATCGCCGGTCCCGCCGCCGCCGGCGCCCGCACGAAGAGCGTCGTGGCGCGGATCGTCTCTGTCGGGAAGGCCTGCCGCAGTGCAGGATACGGCGCCAGGACGAACGGGCGGTCGGGAGGCAGGCCGGGGAAGCCGGCACGGACGCCGACCACGCGGAACGAGGCGTCACCGATCGGTGTGGCTGCCATGAACGCCTCCCCTCGCCGCAAGCTGGCGCGCGACGCGAGGGTCTCCGAGATGATGGCCGGCAGCGGCTCGTCGATGGACCCGGGTAGGGCGGCCGCGCCGAGGGTGGCGTGGAACGGTGGCGGGAGATGCCGCTCGCCAGGCGTATCGGCGAGCACCCGTTCGTGCGGCCCTGGCTCGACCGCCGCGAACAGCACCGGCTCGCGCTGGACCGACCCGCCGTCGATCCGCCCGTCAACCAGGTATGCCGCCGTCCACGCCTCGACGCCGGGGATCGCACCCGGATCCAGTGGCGGGAGGACCGGGTCGCTGGTTCCCGCCTCGATCCGGAAGTCGGCTCCGACCCGCCTCCAGCTGGTGACCTGCTGCTCGTGCTCGATGGTGGACAGGATGACCGAGGAGAACACGCCCATCGCGGTCGCCAGCAGCAGCACGACGAGCGGGAGATGCCCGCTCGTGGTCTCGCGGGCGGCATTGCGGAGCGCGAGCGATGGCACGAGGTCGCGCAACGTCGACGCTGCCATCGCGAGCAACCGGATCGGCAGCGGGTAGAGGCGCAACGCGACCAGCCCGGCGGCGAGGCCGACCAGCACGGGCACGGCAGCGAGGTAGGGATCGACGCCCGAGCTGGCCTCCGCCCGGAGGCCGCGCCCACGCAGCACGACCGCGCCGATGGCGGCGATCGTGACGACCAGCCCGTCGAGCACCAGGCGGCGCGCCCACTGCTGC
>JACCXQ010000146.1 GCA_013696945.1 Chloroflexota bacterium
TCGACGACCGCCAGCGCGGCCTCGTGACGCAGGCGATCCACTTCGGTCTCGGCGTCGGCCCGGGCGCCGCTTATGGCCTCCTACGACGGCGAGTCCCGCTGGTGGGCGCCGCACGCGGGCTCGTCTACGGAGCAACCCTCTGGCTGGTCAACGACGAATACCTCAATACGCGGCTCGGGTTCGCCGGACCCGTCGACGCGTACCCCATCGAGACCCACGTCCGTGGATTCATCGGCCACACGACGCTCGGCGCCGCGACCGATCTGTTCATCGACCTCCTGGGCGGCTGACCGCAGATAAGGTCGGAGCGCCTACTCGAGGTAGTCCTTGAGCTTCCGGCTTCGAGACGGGTGGCGGAGCTTGCGCAGCGCCTTCGCCTCGATCTGACGGATCCGCTCGCGGGTCACGTTGAATTCCTTGCCCACCTCCTCGAGCGTCCGGGCACGCCCGTCCTCCAGCCCGAAGCGGAGTTGGAGCACGCGTCGCTCGCGGCCGGACAGGGAGTCCAACACCGCCTCCACCTGCTCCTTGAGCAGCTGGTGTGACGCGGCCTCGGCCGGCGCGAGGGCACCGCGGTCCTCGATGAAGTCACCGAGGTGAGAGTCCTCCTCCTCGCCGATGGGCGTCTCCAGCGAGACCGGCTCCTGGGAGACCTTGATGATCTCGCGCACCTTGTCGGGCGTGACCTGGACCTCCTGGCCGCGTGACATCGCCTCGGCGATCTCCTCGACCGTCGGCTCCCGACCGAGCTCCTGGAGGAGCCCGCGTGAGACGCGGATCAGGCGGTTGATGGTCTCGACCATGTGGACCGGGATGCGGATGGTCCGCGCCTGGTCGGCGATGGCACGCGTGATGGCCTGCCGGATCCACCACGTGGCGTACGTGGAGAACTTGAAGCCCTTCTCGTAGTCGAACTTCTCGACCGCCCGAATGAGCCCGATGTTGCCTTCCTGGATGAGGTCGAGGAACGACATCCCCCGACCGATGTACTTCTTGGCGATCGACACGACGAGGCGGAGGTTGGCCGACGTCAGCTGCTCGCGGCCTTCACGGCCGATCCGGACGAGGACCCCGCGCCGGTCGCGTGGCTTGACCGATGCCTGGCGCATCTCGGGGTCCCAGCCCATCTCGAGCATCAGATCCGATTCGTGGCCGGCCATGATCCAACGCCGGAGCGCCTCGTGGCCGACCTCGCGGGTCCAGATGTAGAGCGCCAGCAGCCCCGGGTTGTCGCGGGACTCCTGGTCACCGTTGTGGACGGACATGAACGCGAAGTCGACGAGCTCGGTGAAGCCCGCCTGGGTCGGCGCCGTGTTGTAGTCGGCGACCATCACCTTGGCGATCTTGAGGAGACCCTTGGTCGCATCCCCGGGCGTCTCGCGCTGCGCCTTGACGAGATGCAGATCGGGTGTCGGCTGGAGGAGCCCGTCCTGCTCCGCGGCTGCGAAGGCGCCGCGCACGATCCGGTCGGTCTCGTCCTTGTACGGAAGGCGGTGTTGAGCGTACTTGTCGCGCGTCTTGCGCTCCGTGTCGTTGCGCGTCCACTCCCAGAGCGAGAGGACCGCCTTCTGTGGCTCGTCGACGATCTGCTCGCCCAGCTCGATCGATTTGGCCAGGACGACCTCTTCCTCGGCGTTGAGGAGCGGCACCTTGCCGATCTCCTTGAGGTACATCCGGACGGGGTCGTCGATGCCGATCATGTCGGCGGCGATCGCGTCCAGCTCCTCCTGGGTCGGCTCTTCCTGCTCTTCGGGGTCGAGCTTGGCCGGCGGCTCCTGCCACGGCTGCTTCTCGCTCTCGTCGACGGCGACCTCGACGCCCAGCGCGGCGGCTGCGCTCAGCCCGCCCGTAGAGACGACCTCGTCGTCGTCGCTGGCCTTGGGGTTGACGAGATCATCCTCGGGATCGCGTCGGCGCTTGCCGCGCTCGAGGACGCTCGCGACGAGCAGCTTGTCGGTGGGATCGGTACTCACGCGGGACCTCCTGCAGGTGTCGGGGTGTGGTGGGCGGTGTTGCGTCTGGTATCGAGGAGCGTCGTCCTCGCCGCGCGTCGATCGAGCTCGAGGCGCGCTTCATGGAGCGCCAGGCTCTCGTGCCGCAAGCGCTCGAGAGCCTCAGGGTCGCCGGCAGCCTCGGCCTCGGCGAGGGCGGCGCGCGTGTAATCGGTGCGCTCCCAGAGCCGGCGCCGTTCCAGGGTGAGGAGACATTGGTCGAGCTCGAGCCGGAGATCCTCCTCGCGCTCGGGCAATGGGTCGATCCGCGCGTAGAGCGTCCGTGCGATGGCCGCGATCGTCGGGTCCAGGCCGTCGAGGAAGCGCGTTCGATCGAACGCCCCCTCGAAGTCAGTGATGGCACGCCAGAGCTCCCGTGCAGGGGTCGTGACGAGGTCGTCGGGTCGCAGCCGGTCGCGAAGGCCGTCATGCAGGCCCGGCTGGGTGAGGAGCAGGCGCATCAGGGTCGACTCGACGGGCTCGAGCGCACGTTCGACCGCCTGCGGATCCAGCGCATCCGGGGTGGCCATGACGGCGTCCAGGTCGATCCGGCGTCCTGGGCCACCACGCCCGTCGCGGCCGCCCGAGCGGAGGACGGACGGTGCCTCTGGGCGACGCAGCGTCTCGAGCAGGACACGCTCCTCTACCCCGCTCCGGCGCGCGAGGAGCTGGAGGTAGCCGTCACGGCGGACGGGGTCGGTGACGTGGCGGAGCGTCGCCATGACCGCATCGACGAGCCGCGACCGGCCGTTGACCGTCCGTGGATCGAAGCGTGCAGCGTAGTGGTCGATGAGGTACTCCATGATCGGCTGGGGGCTCGACGTGGCCGAGCGCCACGTGTCCGGCTCGTCGCGCATCACCTCGTCGGGGTCCTTGCCGTCCGGCAGCCGGACCACATCGACGTCGGTCAGACGCCCGCGGTAGGGACTGCGCTCGATCTCGCCGACGAGCGCCGTGAGCTCCGTCGCACCGAATGTCGCCGCGCTCTGGCCGGCGGCGTCGACGTCGTAGGCGAGCGCGATGCGCGGCGCGTACCGCGTCACCAGCTCGACCTGTGCCGCTGTCAGCGCGGTGCCCAGGCTGCCGACCACGTTGTCGAAACCCTGCTGGTGAGCCATGAGCGCATCCGTGTTCCCTTCGACGAGCACGGCGAGCCCCGTGCGACGGATGGCGCCCTTCGCCTTGTCGATGAGGTACAGCGTGCGGCTCTTGTCGAAGAGGAGGGTCGCGGGGCTGTTGAGATACTTGGGGCCGTCCGTCGCCTGCCCGATGACACGTCCGCCAAGGCCGGTCGCGCCACCGGACGCGTCGCGGATGGGGAAGATGATCCGTGCCCGGAAACGGTCGTACGTGCTGCTCCTGCCGGCGCGGCGAGCGGCAAGGCCTGCGCCCTCCAGGTCCTCGGCGCGGAAGCCGCGGCGCTCGATGAGCTGTTTCGACAACGCGTCCCACGCCTCGGGAGCCCATCCGAGCTGGAAGGTCTCGATCGTCGAGTCGGTGAAGCCGCGGCCACGGAGGTAGTCGAGCGCCGGCTGCCCCGATGGGTGCGCGGTGAGCACCTGGTGGTAGAAGGCGATGGCGGCCTCCAGCGCCTCGCGCAGGCGTTTCCGGCGCGCGTCTTCCTTCGTCGTCCGTTCGCTCAGCTCGACGCCGGCGCGTGGCGCAAGCCGACGGAGCGCCTCGGGGAAGTCGATCCCCTCGCGCTCCATGACGAAGCTGAAGACATCCCCTCCCCGACCACACCCGAAGCACTTCCACGTCTCGCGCGCAGGCGTGACGTAGAAGCTGGGTGTCTTCTCTCCATGGAAGGGGCACAGGCCCTTGAAGCTGGCGCCCGACTTCCGTAGCTCGACCGACTCGGCGATCAGGTCAGCCAGGTCCAGTTTCTGCTTGATCTCGGCTGCTGCGCCAACGGACAAATGCGACTCCTGGTCATGGGGACGAATGGACTGCTGCGGGCGACGCTCCGCCAAGCGCCGGACACAGTTGTGGCCTTGTCAAGTCTTGACAAGGCTTCCAGTGAGCAGTCTAGCCCCTTGACAAGCCCTTGACAAGCCCTTGACAAGGTCCCCGGCGTTGACGTGCCTATTCGACGGGAGCGAAGGCGGAGGCGAAGAACTGTCGGACGACGTCGATGCGGAGGACGTTGGTGTAGCGGATGGGCGAGGTAGCCCATTTCGTGGGTCCGAGCACGAT
>JACCXQ010000319.1 GCA_013696945.1 Chloroflexota bacterium
TCGAGGACCAGCAGCTCGCCGGCGGGATCATGTGGGCCGGCGGCGATGCGGCCTTCCTGGTGGCGCTCATCCTCGCGGTCGTCGTCTGGCTGCGCGCCGAGGACTCCGAGGGCCGGCGCATCGACGCCAAGCTGGAGCGCGACCGGACCCCCGCACCGGCCGAGGAGTGATCGTCGGACCTACGAGGCGGACAGCCCACGCTGCTCGCGCTGCTTGCGCCACCCGTACGGGGTCAAACCCTGCGGCTTGTACACATTCAGTACCTGGACGACGACCAGCACGAGCAGGCCGCCGACCGAGTGGGGCAGCGTGTGCGGCAGGTCAAGAAGAGTGTCTGAGGACGTCGCGGGATCAGCGGCGACGCCTGCCAAGCGCCCGATGACCCCCGCTTCCGAGAGCAGGACGACGGTGGCAAAGGCTGTGAGCAGGAGTGAGATCAGGACCCACCAGTGTCGGAAGAGTCCCCACTTGGTGCCCAGTGACATGACGAGCCCGGTCACCAGCGAGGAGATGGCGAACGGGACGATGGCCCACGACGTGACCAGGCCCATGGCGATCCAGGCGGCACGCACCGCCTCCGGATCCTGGCTCGTCGCGACGGTCAGGTCGAGGGTCAGGTAGGCAACGACCGTGCCGAGCCACCCGACGGAGCAGGTCAGATGTACCGCCAGCGCGAACTTGCGGAGGCCCGGTGTCAGGGCCATCGGTCAGCCACTGCAGCGGCCGCCATCAGGGCATCGTCATCTGACCGTGCATCCCCACTTCCGTCGGAGCTGCGTGGCGGCCAGGCCCGTGCTCGCCACCGCCGGCGAACATCACGATGACGACCAGCAGGACCAAGATGACCGCGGCGATCCCGAGGGCTATCACCCAGCGTGGTGTGCCCGGGGCGCGGTGGGCGGGGTCGCGGGGTGAGTCGACCATGACGTTTTCGTCTCCGCTTCGAGTCGGGGCCACCGTGGATGGCGCGAGCTTATCGAGACAGTATGTCGCTGTCAAGTCAATCTGTCTGCATACCGTCGTCACGTATACTCGCGGGGTGCCGACGCTGTGGACAGACACGATCGAGGCCCACCGCCGCGCAGTACGCGAGGCGACGCTGGATGCCGCCGCGGCCCTGGTCGCCGAGCACGGTCTGCGGTCGGTCACGATGTCGCAGATCGCGGAGATGACCGGCATCGGACGCGCGACGCTCTACAAGTACTTCCCGGACGTCGAAGCCATCCTGCACGCCTGGCACCAACGGGCGATCGTCGGCCACCTCGAACGACTCGCCGAGGCCCGGGACCGGGCTGGCGAGCCTGGCGAGAGGCTCAAGGCCGTGCTGGAGGAATACGCGCTCATCTCCCACGAGTCCAAGAGGCACCGCGACGCGGAGCTTGCCGCTTTCCTGCATCGAGACGAGCAGGTCGCCCTTGCGGAGCATCGACTCCGCGACATGGTCCGAAACCTGTTGACCGAAGCTGCAGCGACTGGCCATGTACGGGGCGACGTCACACCCGAAGAGCTCGCGACCTTTTGCCTCCACGCCCTCACCGGCGCCAACAGCCTGCCATCCGAGGCCGCCGTCCGCCGCCTCGTCGCGGTCACCCTGACCGGGCTGCGGCCTGATTCGACCGGCTAGCCCCCGTCCTCCAGGCGGACGGCGACGCGCCGACCGCCCTCCTGCTGATAAGTCACGCGGATGGGTTCGGCAAGCGTCTGGTGCTCGCGCAGGTGGGCGGGCGGGAAGCCGCCATTCGCGAGGTCGAGCTGACCGATGGAGAAGCGAAGGACCTCGCCTCCGGGGGTGCGGAGCGTGAACGACTGGACGTCTGCCGGGGAGGTGCTCACGACGTCGACCACCAGGCCCTCCACGGTGCGGACATCGGCCGCGGCGCATCCCGAGAGGCCACAGATGCCGAGGAGCGCGAGGACGCAGACCGCGAGCGCCGCCCGCGCCCGGCTCACCCGAATGGGATCAGGACATCGACGATGACGAGCGCGAACAGCGCCGAAAGGTACGTGATCGAGTAGCGGTACAGGCGGATCGCCCGCGCGTCGGTCCCCTCGCGCCACATCGCGAGAGCCTGGGCGAGGAAGAGCCCGCCGAGCAGCAGCGCCCCGGCGAGGTAGATGAGGCCCATGTGGGCGACGGCGAAGAAGACGAGGGTCAGCGCGACCATCAGGACCGAGTAGAGGCCGATCTGGCGGGTCGTCTCGGGGACGCCGTGCGTCACCGGCAGCATCGGGACGCCAGCCGCTTCGTAGTCGCGCGCCAGCCGCAGTGACAGCGCCCAGAAGTGCGGCGGCGTCCAG
>JACCXQ010000334.1 GCA_013696945.1 Chloroflexota bacterium
CCGGCCACGAATCGCTCTCCGCGTCGGTACTGCTCCATCTTGAGGTCGAGACCGGTGAGACGCGCGATGACCCGTTCGAGGCCCCGACGGCGTTGGTTGCGACGGGCGTCGAATCGCTGCCGGATGCCCGCCACGTCCGTCATCATCTCGGCCCCGACCTCGTCCATGACCCAGTCGCTGAAACCCTCGAGCAGGCTCATCACGAGCTGCGTCTCGCGCAGCAGGCCGCGTTGCTCCGGGCTGAGGAAGCCGCTCAGATCGCCCTCCGCGGCAGCGGAGCGCCAGCGTGCCAGGAGTGGCCGCACGCCGTTCGTCTGGAGGCTGCGAGCCTCGTCCAGGAAGAGCGCGAGCTGTCGCTCGAGGCGCTCCTTCAGGTACGGGCGGAGCCACGGGTGCGCCTCCATCTCGAAGGCGTGCGTGGTCTCGTGGAGTGCGATCCAGGTCCGGAACTCGTCGAGAGGCACGTCGAGCTGTGCTGCCGTGGCGCGGACGTTCTCCTCGACGAAGAGGAGCCGGCCCGGCGCCTGCTCCGCCGAGAGCAGCGCCACGTCGTACTGACCAAGGACGCGACCACCGAGGTAACCCAGCAGGAAGCCGATCTGCTGCGTCGTCACGAAGCGGTTGGCCATGGCGGCCACCCCTGCTCCGACGCCCGAGCCCACCTGCGGCAGGAGCTGGCGCTCGAGGCGTGCCACGAGGTGTTCGAACGTGACCAGGTTCGCCTTCGCCCACCCGGCGCGGTCCACGACGGCATGCCGCTCCACGACGCCCGGCAGCGGCGTGCCGAGGCGCTTCTCCAGGACGGGCACGATGCGCGCCATCGCGGCGGCATAGGCCGGCGCCGAGCGTTCGAGCTCAGCGCGCGACAGGGTGCCCGGCAAGCGTCGGAGCCGCGTCGTGGCGATCCGCTCGACGCGATGCCAGTCGACGAGGCCCTCCCGGCCGACCCGACGGGCCTGGCCGGCGAGATACCGCGCGGCGAGTCCGGCGCCGATCGCCACCCCCACGCGTACCGCGCCGCTCGAAAGAGCGCGACTCGTGGCGGAGCGGCCCTGTGCGCCGATGCGCGCGCTGCCGGCGGTCACGCGGCCCCGGCGACCGCGATCGGCCCGATGCTCGCGAATAGCGAGCCGAAGAGCCGCTCGGCGGTCCGGCCGAAGGCGGCCAGGTCCCCGGTCGTCAACTGGGTGTGGCTGGCCTCCGAGCCAGCCGGCGTGGCAAGGCCATTGACCTCGAGCAGGTGCGCCAGCGCGCTGGCCGTGGCGGTCGCAGAGTCGATGACCGCGATCCGCGGACCGGCGACCTCCGCGATGAGTGGCGCCAGGAGCGGATAGTGCGTGCACCCGAGGAGCAGCGTGTCGATGGTCGCTGAGGCGGGCAGCGGGAACACCGAGTCGCCGTCACCGTCACGCTCGCCCAGCAGCGGTGCGAGCGAGCGACGCACAGCGGTCTCCGCCTCGGGCCCGTCGATGACGCCGCGCTCGACCATCGGCACCAGGTCCGGCGTCGCGTGCTCGTAGACCTCGACGAACGGGTCCTCGTCCTTGATCGCCTGGAAGTAGGCGTGTGAACGTACGGTCGCCTGCGTTGCGATCACCCCGACGCGCCGCGTCCGCGTCGTCAGCACCGCTGCCGAGGCGCCGGGCCGGACCACGCCGAGGATCGGCACGTCATAGCGCCGTCGCAGATCCGCCAGGGCCACAGCGCTGGCCGTGTTGCATGCCACGACGATGGCCTTGACGTCGCGCGCGGCCAGCTCATCGAGGCACTCGGAGCTGAACCGTATCACCTCTTCATCGGACCGCGGGCCATACGGCGCTCGCGCGTTGTCGCCCAGGTAGACCGTCGATTCCGCGGGCAGCCGTCGCAGGACCTCGCGCAGAACGGTCAGGCCTCCGACGCCCGAGTCGAAGAAGCCGATGGGTCGCCGATCCGGCATCGTGCTCAGCGCCGCGCGCCGGCGGCAACGGGGACGGGCGGCGCCAGGAGGGTCGTGGCGATGCGCATCATGTCGACGCTGATCTGCGCGGTCGGATCGGCCAGCACGAACGGGACGCCCTGGTTGTTCGACTCGACGACGAGCCGCCCGTCCGAAACGAGCCGGAAGTCGGGCTCCCGCCCGAGCATCTCGACGATGGCCCTGGGATCGCTCCCACCGGCCGAATCGGAGCGGTTCAGGAGATACCGGACCTTCTCGACCGGGTAGCCCATCGCCTCGAACGTCTGCCCGATGGCGCGCGTGTTGACGAGCGTCGTGTGGTCGTACGTGATGACCTCGATGATCTGGTCGCTGCTGTCGAAGAAGGCGAGGACGCTGTCACTGATGTGCGTCGGGGTGTCGGTGATGACGACGT
>JACCXQ010000335.1 GCA_013696945.1 Chloroflexota bacterium
GAAGACGTCGCAGATCCATGCGAACGTGGCACGATCGGTCACCGCCCGGGCGAAGCCGATCTGCCGCTCGCCGTCGTAGACGCCGAAGACCAGCGATCCAGCGACCGACCGCTCGACGACGTCCCGCTCACGGCCCTGCGCCCAGTACGCCTCCTCGGAGAGGAAGTCGAACACGACTTCGAGGTCGATGCGGGCCGGATCCGTGCTGATCGTCCAACGATCGCGACGCCATTCGGAGACGGACTCGGTCACGCCACAGCATAGGCCCGTGGGTGAGAGGCGGCCCGCCGGCGGCGGCTCGCGCTTCGAGGCCCCGGCCCCCGTGGTGCCCCTCTTTCCACTGGCGCTCAACGAGACGGCGTCACGACTCCGCCCGGCCGGTCGTTCGATGCCACTGGAGATCCCGGTCCCTCGGGCCAGGCGGAGCCTGGCACCCGAGGTCAACGGATCAACAACGCCCTGTTCACACAACGCGAGGCGTCTCGTTAACGGGGCGCTGATGTCCGAGCCATAGCGTGCCCTCGTCGAATCAGTCACCGATCGGGAGGATGCCTTGCACCAGTCCATCCGCGGCCGGGTCGCGACACGATCGCTCGTGGTCGCATCCGCACTGCTTCTCGCCGCCACCGGCGCCAACGCCGCGGGACCCAGGTGGGCCGCGGCTGGTCCGGGGCCGGACTACGTCCGCACGGGCCCCAGCTCGTCGCAGACGCCCTACTACGAACCCTTTGCGAGGGGCGTCGACATCAAGTCCCTGCTCACTGCAGGAGATGCCGTCGACGGCTACCGCATGGCCGGCATCCCGGACGGCCTGGGTGCCTACCGAAGCGGCAACGACACCTTCACCGTGCTCATGAACCACGAGATCCCAGCGGGCCTTGGTGGACCTCATGCCCACGCCCCCAACGGCGCCTTCATCTCGAAGTGGCGCATCCAGCGCGACGACCATGAGGTGGTCGACGGAGGCGACCTCATCCAGTCCGTGGCCACCTACGACACCACGACCGACGAGTACAACGCCCCGGCCTATGGCGTCGTGCTGAGCCGATTCTGTTCTGCCGACCTCGCACGCAAGCGCGCCTTCCACGATGCCGCGTCCGGTCTCGGCTTCGACGGTCGGATCTACCTGACCGGCGAAGAGATCGGCGCGGAAGGACGTGCCTTCGGGACCGTCGTCAAGGGCGCCGACGAAGGCGTCGCATACGAGCTCCCGGCCCTCGGCAAGATGAGCTTCGAGAACGTGGTTGCCAACGCCTGGAGCGGTGTCGCCACGGTCGTCATCGGTCTCGACGACGCCACTCCCGGCCAGGTCTACGTCTATGTCGGCGAGAAGTCATCGACGGGCAACCCGGTCGAGCAGGCTGGCCTGACCGGCGGCACGCTGTACGGCATCGCCGTCGACGGTGTCGTGCTGGAAGATCGAGCCGCCGGCATCGGTGGGCCCTCGAAAGCGTTCAGCCTTGCATCGCTCGGCGACGTCACCGAGATGACCGGTGCCCAGCTCGAGACGGCCAGCGACACGGCCGGCGTGACCGAGTTCCTGCGGCCGGAAGACGGGGCGTGGGATCCCAGCGCTCCGAACGACTTCTACTTCGTGACCACGGACCGCTTCAACACCGTGAAGCGGCCGGGCACTGCGCCCACGATCAACACCCCTGCTGCGCAGGAAGGCGCCACGCGCCTGTGGCGACTGAGCTTCGACGACCGGACACAGCCCGAGCTCGGCGGGATCATCACCGAGCTGATCGATGGCAGCACTGGCGGGGACCGTCCGCAGATGTTCGACAACATGACCATCGACACGACGGGCCGCATCCTGCTGACGGAGGACCCTGGTGGCCAGCCCTACGTCGCGAAGATCTGGGAGTACGACATCGCGACCGACCACATCCGGCTGATCGCTCGCTCCGACAACGATCGCTTCGGCAATGACGCGGGCAAGCCCCCCGTTGCGCCGTTCAGCACCGATGAGGAGTCGTCGGGGATCATCGACGCCAGCCGCGTGCTCGGGCCGGGTTGGTTCCTGTTCGATGTCCAGGCTCACTACCCCAACGCCGACCCCACCCTCTACGAAGGTGGTCAGCTCCTGATGATGCGCATCCCCTGAGCCACGCTGGGCCGCGCTGGGCGGTCCGTCCGCTCCCGACGCCCGGCCGGCATGGCGCCAGCCGGGCGTCGCGCTGTCGGCCAGGAGTGGCGGACAGCACTTGCCCCGCGTTTCGTACAGTTGCCGCCGAGAGCCGGGCGGCGCGGTCCCTCGACGATTTCCTATGGCACTCAACGTGGAGGCGTCGACGCGGCAGCAGAACACCGATGACGACGCCGAATGGTCCAGCCGTAGGGACATCAGCCCTCGATTCATGGATCCCACTGGAGATGACAGCGTCAGCGCCTCCGGCCGCGACTGGCTACGGTCGCAACGGCCGGGGCGCTTGGAATGCCACTGGAAAGGCGGGCGGTTCGGACCCGCCAGGTGGCGCCGTCCCAGCCAGTCGGATGGCGCTCCGTCCGCGACTGCCCGATAGCGCGGTCACAGCCTGCCAGGTGGCGTGGTAACAGCCGCCCGGTGGCGGGATCACCGCGCTGCCCGATGGCGCGCTGCGGGAGGTCGGCGCCGCGCTACTGGGCCGCGACCGGGCTGCGCTACGGCAGGAAGAGCGAGCGCCCGGGTGCCAGCGCCTGGACGATGAGCACCGCGACGTACGCCCCGAGGAGGACGAGCCCGACCACGAGGTGGAGCCGGATGTTGACGGCCATGACCGCCATCAGCCCGTACGGCTGCTCGTAATAGGTCTGAAGCCCTCGATGCACTCGAAGCGCGAGCGGTGCTGCGGCCAAAGCAAGGAGCGCGGGCAGCGGTAGCAGGCGAAGCACCACGCCCGCGATGATGATCGCGAAGGCGAGTGCGGCTCCGATGTCGTACAGGGCGATGACGGTCGAGCGGGGCAACCGGACCGGCAGCGTCCGCTTGCCGGCGCGTGCGTCGGCCGGTCGGTCGGGGACCTCGTTCACGTACAGGATCAGAGCGACGAGGATGGCCACCGGCAGTGAAGCGACGATCGCCTCCGGCGCGATCGCGCCGCGCGACTGGACGACATATGCGCCGACGAGCATCAACGGACCGAAGCCGATGGCCGTCGTCAGCTCCCCCAGGCCGCGGTAGACGAGCTTCAACGGCGGCGCGGTGTACCCAACGCTGAGCACGATCCCGAGTACGCCGATCGCGAGCAGCGCGGGGGAGGGACGGAGGGCCAGCAGCAACAGGCCGACGGCCAGGGCGATCGCGTAGAACAGCAGCGAGAGACGTTGCATGCCGCCCAAGGACACCAGCCCGTACTGGATGACCCTCGAGCCACCGCTGTACTGCGTCGGGTTGACGTTCGCATCGTCAGCGCCGAGGCGCGTGTCGAACACGTCGTTCGCCACGTTGAGCCCAAGGTGCACTGCGGCAGCGCCGACGATCGTCAGGAGAGCGGTGAGGGGTTCGAAGAGCCCGTTCGCGGCGGCGATGGCCAGACCGATGCCGACCGGGATCAGCGTCGCACTCAGGAACGGCAGCCGCGTCGCGCGCAGGAAGAGCCAGCCGCGCGACAGGCGCGGGCGAACGACACGTCCCAGATCGATCGAGAGCCGGCCCAGGTAGCGCTGCGACTGCCCGACCGTCCGCTCGATGTACTCCGGGAAGGGGATCTCGGCTTCGTCCCAGCCCCACGCGCGGTCCGCCTCGAGCGTAAGGCGCCCGTCAGGCGCGGCGCTGACCCGGCCCCACACCGTGACGTGGCGCCGCTCGTCGTATCCCGTGCCAGGCTGCGGGCGGATGTGCGAGCCGGTCAGGCTCGTCACCCCGTCGAGTGGCACGTCCAGTCCGGCTGGCGGGGTGAACGTCGCCGTCCCACCCTCAGGGTCGGCCGCCTCGAGGGAGACCGCGGCGCTCATCGGGAACCCGTCACCGCCCACCCAGGTAAGGAGCACGAACGGGAATCCACGGAGCTTGGAGAGTCCGGTCGCGGTGTCGAATGTCGCGACGCCCGCACGAAGATCCATGGTCAGGCCACCTCCGTCCGGAGCGCCTGCTCCCCGTCGGGGACGAGCGTCCCCGCAGGGACCATCTCGATGATCGGCGCCGTCGCGGTGTCGCCGTCCGGCCACAGGTAGACACGGTGCGGGACGACCTCGATGACGGCTCGCTCGAAGAAGAGCGGGAAGGCGACGCGGGCCCTGAGGAACTGGCGGATGACCGGCTCCTTGGCCTCCCACAGGGGCAGGACACGCTCCCAATCGGTGTGGGGGTCGCCGTCGATCACGTGCGCGGTGCCGACGATGGTCGCTCGCCCTTGGGTGCCTTGCATCGCCACCGGGTCGCTGAAGGACAGGCACACCCGTGGGTCGGCCTTCAGGTGGTCGAGCTTCCGTGAGAACAGGATGCTCGACGTCATGAGGATCCGCTCGCCATCCCAGAACGGGATCAGGGGATAAGTCACCGGCCGGCCGTCCGACCGGACCACCGTCAGCTCGGCCACCAGGGCCGATTCGATGAGGTCGGTGACCGCTTGTGGCAGCCAGGTCATCGTGCTCCTCGCGGGCGTTCTATGTGCTCCCGGATGGTAGCACATTCCATCACTGCATACGCGGCGGCGAACGCCGCGGATGACGAGGGTCGCCCGAGCCCACCTCGGCAGTCGCGCGGCTAATCGGCGTTATACCGCGGGCTTCCATCGATGGGCCCGCTGCGGTAGGATGCCGCGGTGTCCACCGACTCCTCCGCGCCGCTCATCCATGCCCGCGGACTGACCAAGCGTTTCGGCGAGCTGCTCGCCGTCGACGCCATCGACTTCGACGTTGCCCGCGGGGAATCGTTCGGATTCCTGGGTCCCAACGGCGCTGGCAAGACCTCCACGATGCGCATGATCGGCGCCGTCTCGCCACGCACGGAGGGCATGCTCCAGGTCCTCGGCATGGACCCCGATCGCCAAGGTCCCCAGATCCGTGCGCGTCTCGGGGTCATACCGCAGCAGGACACCCTCGACATGGAGCTGACCGTCGAGGAGAACCTGTGGATCTACGCGCGCTACTTCGACATGCCGTACCGCGAGGCCAAGGTGCGCGCGCGCGAGCTCCTCGAGTTCGTCCAGCTCCAGGAACGGGCCAAGGACGAGGTCGAGCAGCTGTCGGGCGGGATGAAGCGACGGCTGACCATCGCCCGCGGCCTCATCAACGAGCCGGACCTGCTCCTGCTGGATGAACCGACCACCGGGCTCGACCCGCAGGCAAGGCACCTCCTCTGGGACCGCCTCTACCGGCTCAAGCAACGTGGGGTGACGCTCGTCCTCACCACGCACTTCATGGACGAGGCCGAGCAGCTCTGCGACCGCCTGGTCGTCATGGACAAGGCCAAGATCGTGGCCGAGGGCTCTCCGCGGCAGCTCATCGACCAGTTCGTGACGCGCGAGGTGCTCGAGCTGCGCTTCCCGGTCGGCGTGCAGGAGACGCTCGACGGGCAGCTCGATGGGCTGGCCGACCGCGTCGAGGCGCTTCCCGACCGTCTTCTGCTGTACACCCCCGACGGCGACGCGACCGCCGTGGCGGTCCACGAGCGTGGGCTCACGCCCGAGAGCGTGCTCGTGCGACGAAGCACGCTCGAGGACGTCTTCCTGCGGCTCACCGGTCGCACCCTCATCGAATGACAGGCGCCGTCGCGACGCGCCGCGTGACGCGGTGGCCGGCCATCCGCGTCTTCGAGCATCACGCGCTTGTGTATCGCCGCACCTGGCGGGGATCGCTCTTCACGAGCTTCCTGAACCCGGTCCTGTTCCTCGCCGCGATGGGTCTGGGGCTGGGGACGCTCGTGGATGCCAACAATCCGCAGGGTGTCGGTGGCACGGCGTACCTGACGTTCCTGGCGCCCGGCCTGCTGGCCGCCACGGTGATGCAGACCGCGGCATTCGAATCGACGTATCCCATCATGGCCGGGCTCCAGTGGATGAAGACCTACGACGCGATGGTCACCACGCCGCTGTCGCCACGAAGCGTCGTATTCGGTCAGCTCTTCTGGGTCACCACTCGGATCACGCTCGTCGCCACGGTCTTCTCGACCGTGATGGTCATCTTCGGAGCGACGACGCCGGTCGCCGCGCTGGTCGCGCTCCCGTTCGCCGTGCTGACCGGGCTGGCCTTCGCGGCGCCCATCCAGGCGTTCGCGGCGACCCAGCGGACCGACAACAAGTTCAACGCGCTGTTCCGCTTCGGCATCACGCCGCTCTTCATCTTCAGCGGCACGTTCTTCCCGATCAGCCAGCTCCCTGAGCTGATCCAACCCGTGGCGTGGCTGACGCCGTTGTTCCACGGCGTATCGCTGACGCGCGGCGTGGCGCTCGGGACGCTCGTCGAGCCCCTGCTGGCCGTCCTGCATCTCGCCGTGCTGGTGGGGTTCGTGCTGGTGGGGACCCTCGCGTCGTTCGTCACCTTCCGCCGGAAGCTCATCAAGTAGCGTGACGACGCTCGCCCGCATCTTCCCCGTCCTCCCGTTCGGCGGCCGCCGCGCCGGCCGGCTCGTGGAGCGCAACCTGTGGGTCTACCGGCGTGGCTGGCTGGTCATCCTCTCGGGGTTCTTCGAGCCGTTGTTCTACCTGCTCGGGATCGGGTTCGGGCTGGGGCAGCTGATCGGAGACGTCGAGGGGCTGTCCTATGCCGCGTTCGTCGCGCCGGCGCTACTGGCGACGGCAGCCATGAACGGCGCGGTCTACGAGAGCACGTTCAACATGTTCTTCAAGCTCAAGTACGCCAAGACGTACGATGCCGTGCTGTCCACGCCGCTCGGTGTCGCCGATGTCGCTCTCGGGGAAGTGACCTGGGCGCTCATCCGGGGCGCGCTCTATGCCATCGGGTTCGTGATCGTCATCCTCGTCCTGGGGCTCGCGCTCTCTCCATGGGCGGTGCTGGCCATCCCTGCGTCTTTGCTCATCGGCTTCGCCGCGGCCGCCATCGGTACGTCCGCCACCACCTATATGCGCAAGTGGCAGGACTTCGACCTCATCTTCGTCATCACGCTGCCCCTGTTCCTGTTCAGTGCGACCTTCTTCCCGATCTCGGCCTACCCGGAGCCGATCAGGACGATCGTCGAGTTCACGCCGCTCTACCGGGGAGTACACCTGATCCGCGGGCTGACGACAGGCGCCATCGAGCCGACGCTCCTCATCGATGTCGCGTACCTGACCGTCCTTGGGCTGGTGGGCCTCGCAGTCGTCAGCCGGCGATTGGGCCACCTGCTGCTGAAGTAGCCGCACCTGTGGAAGGTGCCGCCCGGCTGGGGCCGGGCGGCATCGGGCAAGGTTCGCGGAGTGGCTCGTCCGAGGCCCCGAGAGCCTACACCCGGGCGGACGCTCCGCGGGCGGCGCTGCCGCGAGGCTCGCGACGCCGGCGAACCGTCCCGAAGAGCCGGCGCTCCCGCCCGAGTGACTCCGCCCAGCTGACCCGGTCCGCCCGCGCGAACCGCACGTAGGCATCGAGAGCTTCGCGCACGGCGTCGACGAACCCGTCGGCGTTCCGCGGGTCGAACCCAGGCTCCCACCACGCTCCACGCACGTGCACGGTCGCGGCCTTCCGTTCGATGCGCGGCTCGAAGCGCCCCACGATCCGGTCGCCGAAGAGGATGGGCAGGACGTAGTAGCCCCAGCGACGCTTGGGCTCGGGGACGTAGACCTCCCAGACGTAGTCGAAGTCGAAGAGCGTCCGCAGGAAGGCGCGGTCCCAGGCGAACGGGTCGAGCGGTGCCAGGAAGGTGACCGATGGTGCGCCCGGCAGCGACATCGCGCGCGAGGCAGCCTCGAGGAGAGGCAGGTCCTCGGATACGACATAGCGCGTCCCACGGTGACCCTCGACGGTCACGGGCAGGAGCGCCCCCGACTCGATCAGCTCGGCGCGGAGGACTTCGCGGGAGGGCAGCGGATCGTCCGGAGGCGGCTTGGCGGGGCCGAGGCCGAGGAATATCTCCGCCTGTCCCGAAGTGCCCAGCATGCCGTGGCCGCGGTAGCGCGACAGCAGGCTTTGGCGGATCTGGTCGCGCTCCGAGGGACGGTGGGCGAGGAGCTCCTCGGGGAAGAGCCGCTCCAGCAGATCGTAGTAGCGGCGGTTCCCGTTGCGGCGCGCCAGCCCCAGGATCCCCGCCTCGGCCAGGGCCTCCATCACGGCCCGGATCTCACCGGTCGGTCCCCATGCCCAGTCGACGTGGGGCCGGCGCTCGAAGTCGAGGGTGCTCAGGGGACCATCAGCGCGGATGCGGCCGAGGACATGCTCGATGGTCTCCGCGTGCCGCAGGAAGACCCCGGGCCTGTAGATCTCGTGGTGGCGGTCCCAGGTGTGGCGGAACCACGGCAGCTCGCTCGCAGGTAGCAGGCTCAGGCCCTTGTTGTACGCCTCGAACAGCTCCCGACGCCGGTACAGGAGGTCCTCGGTCCAGGCCGGATCGTAGTCGGCGACCCGGGCGTGCAGGACCAGGTCGTGGTTCCGGCCCGCGACAGCGAGCGGATCGAACTGGACCGAACCGAGTTGCGCGAAAGCCCGCATCACGCCCTCCGGGCCGGCCGTCAGGGAGCGCGGTGGGGCCAGCAGATGCCGGGTCACGAAGAAGCGGCGCGCCGTGTCGGCGGAGATCGCATGGAGTGTCACCGCGGGACCGTAGCGCAGCGCCGAGCGGGTAAGGTCCTCCGATGAGCGCGAACCAGCGTGGCGGGCTGCGGACAGCGGTGCTCCTGATGGTCCTCGTGACGGTAGTGGGCGGGTGCGCCACATCGGGTCGCGTCACGGCCCTGGCCAGCCAGGCGGATCCGGCCAGCCAGGGAGCTTCGCCGAGCCGCACGCCGGCCACTGCCGCCATGTCCGGCCGCGCACCAAGTGCCTCGGTCGGCCTGGACCCGCTGTCCGGCCTGCGATGGATCGCCCCTGACCACCTCCCGCCAGAGGCGATCGAGACCCTCGCGCGAATCGATGAGGGAGGACCCTTCCCATTCGATCGGGACGGCGCGACCTTCGAGAACCGCGAGGGGTTGCTGCCCCGCCGGGCGCGTGGCCACTACCGCGAGTACACGGTGGTCACGCCAGGCTCGGACGATCGCGGAGCACGTCGCATCGTGGCGGGCGCGGACGACGAGCGCTACTACACCGCCGATCACTACGACTCCTTCTTGCGCATCCTGCCGCCATGACGATCCCTCCGGGCCTCCGCGGACGTGCCCACGGCGTTCGACGCTTCCGGTCGCGCCGATCGTCGCGGGAGCTCTGTGCGTCGTTCGAGGTGGCTGGTGCGCGGTGCTTCGTCCTGGATCTGCGCGGCGTCACCGATCGAGCGGCGCTGATCGCGCGATGGGGAGCGGCGATCGACGCGCCGGCTTACCTCGGCCACACGTGGGATGCCCTCGACGAGGTGATGCGCGACCTGTCGTGGGCGAGGAGCGACCGCTACGTCATGATCCTGACGGGCGTCGGCGAGCTCACCCGCGCGGATCCGGGCGTGTGGCGGCATGCGCTGATTGTGCTCGCGGATGCTGCCAGTTCCTGGCAGGAACGCGGGGTCCCGATGCTGGTGCTCGTCCGGGGTGCCCCCGTGGACGCGCCGCCCCCGATGATCGCGTAGCTCCAAGTGCTGCCATGCTGCAGACCCATCGCGAGGGCTCATGGCGCGCCACCGGAGCCGCGGCCGATGCCATCCCTATACTCGCTCCGGCATGGCGACCGAGCGCGACTACTACGACATATTGGGCGTGCCGCGCGGCGCTCCGGATGACGAAGTCAAGCGTGCGTTCCGACGGCTGGCGCAGCAATGGCATCCCGATGTCAGCACCGAAGCGGGTGCCGACGAGCGCTTCAAGGAGATCAACGAGGCCTACCAGGTTCTTTCCGACCCGCAGCGCCGCCAGGCATACGACCTGTTCGGCCGGGCAGGGGTCGGAGGATCGGGAGCCGAGGGGTACGGCCCATTCGGTGGCTTCCAGGGCTTCGGGGACCTCTTCGACACGTTCTTCGGCGGTGCGGCGCCCGGTGCCACGAGGCGGGGCCGACCGCCGGCCGGCGCTGATCTGCGCTATGACCTGCGGCTGACGTTCGACGAGGCGATCAAGGGCACGGACAAGGAGATCAGCTTCACGGCCCTCGACCGGTGCGGGACGTGCCAGGGGACAGGCGCCGAGCCCGGCACCTCACCTGTGAAGTGCCCGCAATGCAACGGGACCGGCGAGCTGCGCCAGGTACGCTCGACGATGCTCGGCCAGATGGTCAACGTGACCGCCTGCGGACGCTGCCGCGGACAGGGACAGGTCATCGACACACCATGCTCGACCTGCCGCGGCGACGGGCGCGTCGAACGCAAGCAGACTCTCCGCGTGACGGTGCCAGCCGGGATCGACGAGGGACACCAGATCAGGCTCTCGGGCGAGGGGGAGGCCGGGCCTCGTGGCGGACCGCCAGGCAACCTTTACGTCGTCGCACACGTGGAAGCCCATCCTCAGCTGCGCCGGCGGGACACGGAGCTATTCTTCGAGCTGCCCATCTCCATCTCGCAGGCCGCGCTCGGGGCTCGCGTCGCGGTGCCCACGCCGGACGGCGACGAGTTCGTCGACGTAAGACCCGGCACGCAGCCGGGTACGGAGATCCGACTGCGCGGCCGGGGGGTGCCCCATCTGCGGCGCTCGGGGCAACGCGGCGACCTGCACGTGCTGGTCGACGTCCGCGTGCCGTCACGCCTCAGCGCGCGCCAGCGTGAGTTGCTCGAGGAGTTCGCGGCCGAGGCCGGGGAGGTCCAGCAGGGGAGCAACGGGAAGGAGCCGAGCGAGGGTGGCGCGCGGCGGCGACGCAAGGCAGGCATCCGCGACCGGCTCAAGGACGCGATCAGCTGACGATCACACGCGACGAAGGGCTGTCGGCGGCGGGGACGTGGCTGGAGCTCTCGGTGGTCGCCGATCTGGAGGCCGTGGAGCCCGTGAGCGAGATCCTCTCCCGTGTTGCGCCGGCGGGCGTGAGCGTCGAGCCGGCCTTCGACCTGATCGACGAAGGGCTCGCGGCACGACCCACCGCGGCTGGATCGGCGACCGTCCGCGCCTATATCCCGGCCTCGGATCCCCGAGCGGCCAGGCGCGCTGCCGACGAGGCCCGGAGGCTCCTCGCGCACCTCCAGGCGTTCGGGCTGCGGCCGATCGGGGAGCTGGAGACCCGGCCGGTCCACGAGGAGGACTGGGCCGAGGCCTGGAAGCGACACTTCCCCGTGTTGCGCATCGGGCGACGGCTCGTCATCCGGCCGACCTGGCGCCGCCACCGAGCCAGCGCGGGCGACGTGGTGCTCGCCCTGGATCCGGGTATGGCATTCGGAACCGGGCTGCACCCGACGACGCGCCTCTGCCTGGCCGCGCTCGAGACGCTGGCGGACCGCGGCGGAGTAGCCGGCAGCAGCATGGCCGGCAGCGCGGTCCTCGATGTCGGCTGCGGGTCAGGGATCCTGGCCATCGCGGCTGCCAAGCTGGGCGCGGCGTCGGTGGTCGCGGTCGACACCGATCCGATCGCCATCGAGGCGACCGAGCTGAATGCCCGGCGCAACGGGCTGGCCCGGGTCATCGAGGCGCGGCGAGGATCGGTGCCCACCAAGGGCGGGTCGTTCGACCTCGTGCTCGCCAACCTCATCGCGTCCTTGCTCATCGACCTCGCCGGGCGCCTTGCGAGTGTCGTCCGCCCCACGGGGCAGCTGGTGGCCAGCGGCATCTTCGTCGACCGCGAACCGGAGGTCGTCGAGGCCTTCGAGCGAGCCGGGATGTCGATCGTCGATCGTACCGAGGAGAGCGACTGGGTGTGCCTGCGGGCCGCGCGATCGATCGCCGTTCGGTAGATGGCCGGCCTTCTTCCCGTGCTCCTCGTGCTTCACATCGCGTTGGCGGTCGCCCTGTTCCTGCCCAGCTTCCTGCTGCCCTTCACGTTCAGGAGCCGCCGGCGCGGCGGGCTCCATTCGCCACAGGAGTCGCCCGGGCGTCCCACCCGTGCCCTGCTCTGGCTCCAGGCGAACGGGACGCTCGCCATCGGCGCAGGCGTGGCGCTGACAGGACTCGCGCTCATAGCGGTGCTGGGGACCGAGCTCCTGTCGCAGCCATGGCTACTCGCGGCGCTCGCGCTTTACGCCGCGAATCTCGC
>JACCXQ010000336.1 GCA_013696945.1 Chloroflexota bacterium
GGACCGGCGACGGGGCGGCACGTGGCAGGGCAGCCGGCACCGGGAGGCCGGGGCGGCGAGGCTAGCCGACCTTCGGTCAGCGACCGGGCCGGTTCTTCGTCTGCCGACCCACCCGTCTTCGGTCAGACTTCACGGCGGCTCCATCGGCGATCGCGCTCGGGGGTCGCCAGAACCGCCCGGCCGGCAGCCAGACCCAGCGGCACGCGACGTGTGCGCGGCTGGGACCGCCCGCGGCCGGCCCGACCTACGCGCCGATCGAGGCGGGGTGCCGGATGAAGGCAAGCATCCGCTCCCAAGCGTCGGCCGACTCGCTGGCGAACCGTTCCTGGTGCCGGTCGAAGAACGAGTGCGGAGCGCCTGGATAGGTGACGAGCTCGTGGGCGACGCCGGCCTCGGTGAGTGCGTCGTCAAAGGCAGCCACGTCTGTGGCAGGGATCCCCTCGTCGGCGCCGCCGAACAGCCCGAGGACCGGGCAGCTCATCTCGGAGGCGAGATCCGCCGGCGCTGGCACGTCGCCGCGGCCGGGACCGACCGGACGGCCGTAGAACCCGACCACCCCCGCGAGCTCGAGCTCGGCCAGCGCCGCGACGACGAAGGCGAGCCGCCCGCCGAAGCAGAACCCGACGCTGGAGATCGTCCGCGGCCCCCGTTCGTCGCGCAGCCACCCGAAACCGGCGGCGATGTCCGCGCGCAACCCGTCCCACGTCGTCTGCGCGACATGCCCGCCGAAGTCGAACCCTTCCGCCCGCTTCCCCACGCCGGCGGTGCGCCCGAAATAGTCGATGGCCACGGCGTCGATGCCCGCCTCGGCGAACCGAAGCGCCAGCTCCTCGTAGTAGGGATGCAGCCCGCGGACGTCGGGGAGGATCACGACGCCCGCAGCCGCCGGCTCGGCCACTCCGGGTTCGATCGCCGACGCGTCGACCGGCTCGTCCGCCTCCGCTGGCCCTGTCGCCTCCGGCTCGGCCGCGACCGCCGGCTCGGCCGCGACCGCTGGCCCTGTCGCCTCCGGCTCGCCCGCGACCGCCCGCCCGGGCCCCGCCGACCCGGATGCCAGGGCCGTCGGCTCGGCCCCCGACGCGAACGCCGCGAAGGCTGCGAACCGGTTGCCGTCGGCGGCCACGAGCTCGAGATCACGGCTGTCGACCGCCGCTCCGGCCATCGGCGGGATCGGTGGCCGGCTGGCGTATGGGAAACACATGGGCGACCTCCATCGGGCGTGGGATGGCTTACGACCCCCGCATCGTGCGATACTTCCGCCTCGGACGGCAACGACCGAGAGGAGTAGCGTCCGGGAACCCGACAGAGACCGCGGGCCGGCGGCTGGAAGCCCGCGGCGGTGCTCCCGTCGTGAACGTCGCTCGCGAGCCGGCCCGGTCGGCGCCCGATAGCGCGCCATGAGGGCACCGGTCCATGACGGTCGCAGCGATGAGCGCGATCCGACCGCGGCCGAACCAGCAGGTGGTACCACGACCCCGTTCGTCCGCTGGACGAGCGGGGCGTTCGTGTTTCGGGAGGCATCGTGACCGACGAGATGGTCCGCGAAGAGGATCGCGCCACGGCGGCGGCGAAGGCCGAGGCCGAACAGATGGACCGTGCCTACCACCCGGCCGATGTCGAGCCACGGATCTACGAGCGTTGGCTGGCCGCCGATGTGTTCCCACCGGACGGCCGGGGCACACGCGCCGATCTCGCTCGTCCCCCGTTCGTGATCGTCCAGCCACCACCCAACGTCACCGGGGCGCTGCACCTTGGCCATGCGTTGACCGCGGCCGTCGAGGATCTGATGATCCGGCGCGCGCGGATGCAGGGCAGACCGACCCTGTGGCTCCCCGGCGTTGACCATGCGTCGATCGCCGCCCAGTTCGTCCTCGACCGGATGATCGCCGAAGAAGGAGAGAGCCGTGCCTCTCTGGGGCGCGACCGGTATCTGGAGCGGATGCGCGCGTTCGTGGAGGAGACGCGCGGGACCATCAGCGGACAGCACCGGCGGCTCGGTGCATCGGCGGACTGGAAGCGCGAGCGCTTCACGATGGACGATGGCTCCGCCAAAGCCGTGCGCGTCGCCTTCAAGCGCCTCTACGACGACGGGCTCGCCTATCGTGGCGAGCGGCTGATCAACTGGTGTCCCGGCTGCAAGACCAGCCTCAGCGACCTCGAGGTGCTCGCATCACCCGAGACGGGCACGCTGTGGTCGGTGCGCTACCACGTGATCGGAGATGATGGGACGACCGATCCGGACAAGTCCATCACCGTCGCTACCACGCGACCCGAGACGATCCTCGGTGACACGGCGGTGGCGGTGCACCCTGACGATGACCGCTATAGCGCCCTGGTAGGAAAGAGGGTGCTGATCCCGTTCGTCGATCGGGTGGTGCCGATCATCGCCGACGCCGTCGTGAAGCGCGACTTCGGCACGGGCGCCGTGAAGATCACGCCCGCCCACGACCCGGAGGACTACGAGACGGGGCTGCGCCACCAGCTCCCGACCATCGACGTCATGACCGACGACGGTCGGATGAACGACGACGCCGGCCCCTTGGCCGGGCTGGCTGTCGGGGAGGCACGGAACGCCATCCTCGCCGATCTCAAGGCCCGTGGTGACCTGGCCGCCGAGACGGCGCACGAGATGATCATCGGCCGCTGCCAGCGCAGCGACGACATCGTGGAGCCGCGCCTCAAGGTCCAGTGGTTCATCAGCGTCAAGCCGATGGCCGGGCTGGCCATGACGGCGGTCCGCGACGGCCGGACCCGCTTCGTTCCCAAGCGCTTCGAGAAGGTGTTCTTCGACTGGATGGAGAACATCCGCGATTGGAACGTCAGCCGACAGCTCTGGTGGGGCCATCGCATCCCGGCCTGGTATTGCCCCGACGGCCACATCACGGTCTCGGACGCCGCCGATGGGCCGAGCGCGTGCACGACATGCGCCCGCGGAACCACCGAGCTGACCCAGGACGAGGACATCTTCGACACGTGGTTCTCGAGTGGTCTCTGGCCGTTCTCCACGCTCGGATGGCCCGATCAGACGCCCGACCTCGCCCGCTTCTACCCCGGTTCGGTCATGGAGACCGGATACGACATCATCTTCTTCTGGGTCGCGCGGATGATGATGCTCGGCGGGTGGCTCACAGGGCAGGCACCATTCGGCACGGTCTATCTCCACGGGATGGTGCGCGACCCGTACGGCGCAAAGATGTCGAAGACGCAGGGCAACGTCATCGATCCTCTCAGCGTCATCGACGAGTACGGCGCCGACGCGCTCCGCTTCGCGCTCGTCAACGGCGGCACGCCCGGCGCCGACCAGCGGCTCGGAGCAAGCCGGCTCGAGGGCGCACGCAACTTCGCCAACAAGATCTGGAACGCGGCTCGATTCGTCCTGGGCGCCCGCCCCGAGGATGTCCCGGTGGGCCAGCTCCTGGAGCTCCCGGTGGGTGCCTACCTGGGTCCCGCAGAGCACTGGATCCTCGGCCGCTGCGCCGAGACGGTCGAATCGGTCGAGCGGGCATACGCCACGTTCCAGTTCAGCGAAGTCACACGCCTGTTGTACGACGCCATCTGGAGCGACTACTGCGACTGGTACCTGGAGCTCTCGAAGGTCAGACTGGAGTCCGAGCACCCACCTGTGCGACAGGCCACATGGCTCGTCCTGGCGTGGGTCCTGGAGCGCTACCTCCGCCTCCTCCACCCGGTGATGCCGTTCCTCACCGAGGAGCTGTGGACCCGCTTCCCGCACCAGGCGTCGCACTCGCATCTCCTGATGATCGCGCCGTGGCCTGACGCGCTTGCTGAGCGCGGCGCCGCAGACGAAGCACGAGCGGCCGGCGTGGGGGGCCTCATCGAGCTCATCACCGGCATCCGCACCGCGCGCTCGGAGGCGCGCATCGAGCCACAGATCTGGCTCGCGGCGACCGTCGCGATCACGGATCCGGCGACGAAGGCTGCGTTCGGGGAGCTGACCGGGGCCTTCGAGCGCCTCGCCCGGGTCCGCGTGACCCTCGTCGATGCATTGCCTTCGGAGGATCCGGGCGAAGCGACGCTCACGGTCCTGACGCAGTCGGCCGAGGCGCGGCTGGCCAAGGGTGGCGCCGACCTCGAACGCGACCGGCAGCGACTTCGGAAGGAGCTTTCGCAAGCCGAGCGACAGCTCGCGGAGGCTCGCGCGCGACTCGCCGATGAGCGCTTCGCCTCCCGTGCTCCAGAGCCGGTCGTGGCGGGAGTGCGAAGCCGCGCCTCCGCACTCGAGGAGCGGGTAGCGCGACTCCGGGCGCGCACGGGCGACTGACCCCGTCGCATCCGCTCGCCATGCGGATGGCGACGGACCACTGATGCGCTACCTGTCGGGGCTGGACCGGAACGGGCGCCTGTTGCTGGCAGGCAAGGCCGTCCGCTCGTTCGCCGCAGGCCTCAACGCCGTCGCCCTGGGGCTTTACCTCGAGGAGCTGGGTGTCACCGGATCGCTCCTCGGCCTGATCCTCACCGGCGCGTTGGTGGGCACGATGCTTCTCACTGGGTTCGTGGCGATCCGTGGCGACCGGGTCGGGCGCCGGCGGCTGCTCATCGCCGGCGGGCTCCTCATGGGGCTCGCGGCGTTGATCCCGCTCGCGGTGGGGTCGCCCATCCTGCTCGCCCTGCTGGGGCTCTCGGGCGTCGTCACGGTCACCTCGAACGAGTCGACAGGGCTGCAGAGCGTCGATCAGGCCGCCATGCCGCAGACGGTGCCGCCCGGCCGGCGGACCGCTGCGTTCGCGGCGTACAACGTGGTGGCCGCCGTGGCCGCGGCGCTCGGAGCGCTGGCTGTCGGACCGGCCGCTGCCTTCGGCGAGGCACTCGGCCTCGCGGGGGCGCAACGGTACGCGCCCTGCTTCGTGGCCTTCGCGGCGTGCGGTGCCGTTGCCGCCGCGCTCGCCGCCACGATGGATGAGCGGATCGAGGCACCGCGTCGCGCCGATCCCGGTATGCGCGCCATCCGGGGGCGCGGCCCGATCGGTCGACTGAGCGCGCTATACGGTCTCGACTCGTTCGCCAGCGGCCTCGCCGTCCAGAGCTTCCTGGCGTTCTGGTTCGCGAGCCGCTTCGGCCTCCCGCCCGACGCCATCGGGCTGCTGTTCGGAGCGGGCCATGTGCTCGCCGCGGCGTCGTTCCCGGTCGCGTCCGCACTTTCTGCCCGCATCGGGCTCATCCGGACGATGGTCTTCACCCATATCCCATCGAGCATGTTCCTGATCGGGATGGCCGTCGTCCCATGGGCGCCCGTGGCCGCCGTGCTCTACCTTGCTCGCGCCGGCCTGGCGCAGATGGACGTGCCGGCGAGGCAGTCCTACACGATGTCGATCGTCGAGCCGGACGAGCGGACGGCGGCCGCCGCCATCACGAACCTGGCCAAGAGCGCAGCCCAGACGGCCGGCCCGGTGGTCGCCGGGTCGCTGCTCATCCCGCTTGGCATCGGAGTGCCGCTCATCGGGTGCGGCGTGCTGAAGATCTGCTACGACCTGGCGCTCTTCGCTGGATTCCGGGGCCGGCCAGCGCCCGACGAGGTCGCGTGACAGGGTACGATGCGGCCGCTCGCGGGAAGCGTTCGTCGCGACGCCAGCTCAGAGGGTGACCCGGTGCCGTTGGACTTCCTGAAGCGTCGCGGCGACAAGCCGCAGGCGGAGACGACCGTGCCTCAGCTCCTCCCCGAGGAGGTCGAGGCGGAAGAGCACGAGGTCAAGCTGACCTACCGTGCGAAGTCGAGCCAGGGGGTGCGGATGGCGGCAGGGCCGAATGCCCTGGCGGAGCTGCCGAACATGTTGGCCGGCGTGGCCAGGACCCCGGTCGAGACGATCGAGCCACTTTCCCTGGATTTCTCGGAAGCGGCACCCGTGATGCAGAGGCCGTCCGAGGCGCTCCAATGGATCAATGCCAATCACGACCGCAGCCCGATCGCCCGCCATGCGCTGGTCGTGCTGGAATCCGTCGACGCCGTCGACCCCGCATTCGAGACGATCGCGCGCTGGGACGAGGCGACCGGAGACATGATCGTCCGGGGCGTGGTCGGGTGGGGTGGCCGTGGGGTCCGCGGCGACACCGACCGCACGGCGCAGAAGATCCTCGCGAGTCTCCTCGCGAACGTCCTCGCCAGCCAGCATGCGGTCGGCCCCACGCCGGTCGAGCGCCCTGTGCCGGGCGCCCGCCATGGCGGCCTGGTGTGCGCACACTGCGGATTCGCATCTGCGCACGAGCGCGCGTTCTACTGCCCGAAGTGCGGGATGCGGATGTTGCGGGGCTGACGGACGATGCCCGTCTATGAATATCTGTGTGGATCATGTGGTCGCCGCACTGACGTGATCCACGGCATCCACGTCCCCGGTCCGACCGCCTGCGAGGCGTGTGGTGGCCCGTTGCGCAAGGCGGTCAGCGCTGCTGCCATCGTGTTCAAGGGTGCAGGGTGGGCCAAGAAGGACGCTCGCGACCGGCAGGTTCGCCCATCTGCCGACAAGGCCTCCGAGAAGGCTGACGAGTCGTCCGCGAGCGACCGCGACCGAACAACCGACACGAGGGCCGATGGCGAGACCAAGGCGCAGATCGGCGCCAGCGACGCGCCGGCAAAGACGACGCCGGCTTCCGAGCGGAAAGAGAGCCCGGCGGCGGCGTCGAAGAAGACGGGCGACTGACGTGCCGCGGGTCCCGAGCGACTGGATCAGCCTTTCGGAGGCGGCCGAGATATTCGCGTCGGCCAACGTGCCTGTCAGTCGCAGCACGCTCGCCAGGTGGGCCGCGGCGGGGCGGCTCCAGAGTATCCGGCCCGGCCGCCGCATCTACGTACGCCGGGCGCAGGTCCGTTCGATGCTCCGACCGAAGCGAGGTGCAGTCCGGGCGGAGGATCTGCAGGGCGCGCTGTTCGAGGACTGGTCCGGATGAGCGACGCGGGGGGCGCGTCACCTCGCGCGGAGCGTCCGCCGGGCGGACCTCGACTGTCGATCGGGGATCGGGTCGGTGTGCTTCAGCGCCGGCTGCTGCGCGACAAGCGGGTCCGGGAGATCCAGGCGGTCACCACGGTCGTGGGTGATGCGTCGGGCGGGCTCCTGGCGGCGGGGCTGGCGTTCAACGCCCTCTTCGCCATCATCCCGGCGTTGCTGTTCGCCGTCGGCGTGCTGGGGTTCGTCATCGGTGACACCGCGCGAGCTCAGGAGATCGTCGAATCGCTGGTCGCGCGCGTACCTACCATCGCTGCCTTCGCCAGTGCCATCCTGGAGCAGCTGATCGCCGGTCGCGGAGCGTTCTCGATCGTCGGCCTCATCGGCTTCGTATGGGGCGCAAGCGGCTTCTACGGCTCGCTGGATGAGGCGATGCGGCGGCTCCTCCCGGGTGGCGCTCCGCGGGGTGTCATCAAGCAGCGGATACGCGGAGTGGTCGCGGTCTTCGCCCTGGTCGGGGCGGCGATCGCCGCGGTCCTTGCGACGAGCCTCGTCTCGCTGCTGGACGCCGTCCTGCTATTGCCGGCGGGGTTCGACGTGGTGCGACTCCTGGGTATCGCGCTCACGATCCCGATCTTCGTCCTCGTAGTGCTGGTGACATACCTGATCGTTCCCGTCGCCGCCCCCGGTGCCAGGGCGGCGTTCCCACCGGCCTTGCTTGCGGGAACGGGGATCGGGCTCGTGACGGCGCTCTTCAGCGTGCTCGCTCCGTTCCTCGTAGGGAGGCTCCTCGGACTCGGTCTGCTGGCGACCGTCTTCGGGGCGCTGGTCTGGCTGCGCCTGGTCTTCGAGATGCTGACCTACGGTGCGGCCTGGGCGCGGGTCCGGCGCGACCGTGCGCGCCGGCTGAGCGAGGCACCCACGCTCGAGGCGCCCTGAATCAGCCCTGCGGTGTCCCACACCGGCGGCAGAACCGAGCGGAGCCGGACAACGGCAGCCCGCAACTGCCACACGGGCGGATCGCCGAGCCAGCACGCGGCGTTGCGCCAGGGTTCGGTGGCGAAGCCGTGGCGACGGGTGGCATCTGTTGCCGCATCTGGAGCGGCACCTGCGGCGGTGGGGCGTTCGGTGCGTCGAGACCGGCTGGCCGGGCGACCGGCGGCTGGTAGACGGGGGTTCGCGGTGGCCACACGGAGGGTGCCGAGACTTCGGGACCCGACGGGTCGGGTGCGGTGATCCGCCATGCGATCGGCGGAGGTGGAGGAGCTACCCGCGCTGGTTCCGGTCCTGGCTCGGTGACGCGGACGGGCTCGGGCTCGGCCGCGACGGGCTCCACCTCCGCCTCAGCGACCACGACAGGCTCGGATCCGGCCTCGGCAACAGCGACGGACTCCTCCTCCGCCTCGGCGACCGCGACAGGCACCGGATCCGCGTTCGCCTCGGCAACGACGGGCTCGGGCGCGACCTGGACGGCCTCAGCCTCGGGC
>JACCXQ010000016.1 GCA_013696945.1 Chloroflexota bacterium
CTGACCGAACGGCGCCGGATTCGGTCGTCGTCCTCGACTTCGGCAGCCAGTACTCGCAGCTCATCACGCGGCGCGTCCGTGAGCTTCACGTGTTCTCGGAGCTCCTCCCGCACGACACGCCGTTCGACGAGATAGCGCGCCGCGGCGCCCGCGCGGTGATCCTGTCTGGCGGGCCGAACTCGGTCTACGACGAAGGGGCACTACGGCCCGACCCCCGGATCTGGAGCGGCGGCATCCCGGTCCTGGGGATCTGTTACGGTGCCCAGCTGATGGCCCATGAGCTGGGCGGGGACGTGCTGCCGGCCGCGCGGCGAGAATACGGTCCCGCGACCGTGACGATCACCGAACCGGATGGGCTCTTCAGTGGCATGGATCCGCGTCAGCCGGTCTGGATGAGCCACGGCGACTCGATCGCACGGCTACCCGATGGCTTCCACGCCACGGCCCACACCGACTCGACCCAGTTCGCCGGACTCGCCGACCCGGTGCGCCGCCTGTTCGGCATCCAGTTCCATCCCGAGGTAGTCCACACGCCGGCCGGTCGCGACGTGTTGCGCAACTTCGTGCTGGGCATCAGCAGCGCGCGCACGACCTGGACGCCGGCCAACCTCATCGAGACGACCGTGGCGTCGATCCGCCGGCAGGTCGGCGACGGACACGTCATCTGCGCCCTCTCGGGGGGTGTCGACTCGGCCGTGGCCGCGACGCTCGTGCACCGAGCCATCGGCGATCAGCTCACGTGCATCTACGTCGACCATGGCCTGATGAGGAAGCGAGAGTCCGAGCTGCTTCGCCAGACGTTCGAGGCGAACCTCGGGATGACGCTCGTGATGGTCGATGCGCGCGAGCGTTTCCTCCGTCGCCTGAGCGGTGTCGAGGATCCGGAAGAGAAGCGCCGCATCATCGGCGACGAGTTCATCCGTGTCTTCGAGGAAGAGGCGGGCCGGCTCGGACGGATCGACTTCCTGACCCAGGGCACGCTCTACCCCGATGTCATCGAATCAGCGACGCCCGAGACCAAGGCGGCGCAGAAGATCAAGACCCACCACAACGTCGGTGGCCTGCCCGCGGACATGCGCTTCGAGCTCATCGAGCCGCTGCGTTACCTCTTCAAGGACGAGGTCCGCCAGGTCGGCGTGGAGCTCGGGCTGCCCGAACAGATGGTCCTTCGACAGCCCTTCCCGGGGCCCGGGCTTGCCATCAGGATCATCGGCGAGGTGACCGCGGAGCGGCTGGAGACGCTCCGTGACGCTGACTGGATCGTCATCGATGAGATCAAGGCGGCGGGCCTCTACCGCAGCCTGTGGCAGAGCTTCGCGATCCTGACGCCGGTGCGAAGCGTGGGGGTCATGGGCGATGGCCGGACGTACGCCAATGTCGTCGCCATCCGGGCTGTCACGAGCGAGGACGGGATGACCGCCGATTGGGCCAAGCTCCCGTACGACGTCCTCGGTCGCATCAGCAGCCGGATCGTCAACGAGGTGGCGGGCGTCAATCGGGTGGTGTACGACATCAGCAGCAAGCCGCCCGCCACCATCGAATGGGAATAGAGCCGCCGACACGAACCCCGCACCCGGGACCTTCCTTCGTCCGTGAGGAACGTGTGCCGCTCCGGGCTGGGTCTTCTGCCGGCACGGAGATCATCCTCGGCATGACGGCGCCGAGCGTCATGGACGACGGCTGGTGGCTGACCACGTTGTGGGGTGCCGATGCCGACACCGTCGTCGACGCATCCGTGGTGGCGCCGCTGGCAGGGCCGCCGCCCGAGTCTCCCGTGGCCGTGCTCGGCCGGGTCCTCGCGGGGGCGCTGGCGGGACTCCTCGACCAGGAGGATGGACGGCAGCTGATCCGGCTGCGGATGCCTCCGGCCGCCGACGAGGCACGGCCGTGGCAGCGGCCCCTCCTCATCTGGCTCGCGGTGCGCTGGGACCCCGTGCGCGCCGCGGTCATGCGCCCGAACGAGCTGGCCCGGGAGCTGCTGCGAGCGTTCGCCCGCGCCGTCGAGGCGAGCCAGAGCCCCGCATGACGCTCGCGGCACCTGGCATGCGCACGGCGGCCGCGCCGGGCTGGCGAGCGGTGGTCTCGGTGGCGCTCGCGGTGGCCATCGGGCGGCCCGTGCTCTGGCTGTTCGGCGCGCTGGGATTCGCCGCGCGGGGTGGTTTCGTGCTCCTCGCGTTGCCCATCATCACGATCCCCAGCCCGGTCATCCTGAGCATCCTCCTGCAGGACCAGTTCGACGCGACAGGCATCACCATCAGCGGCGAGGTCGCGGCGATGCTCGGTGGCCTCGTCCTGTTCGGCATCGTGGTCCCGGGATTGTTGCTCGCGGCATATGCCGACGTGGCAGCCTTCGAGCGGCTCGTCGAGGACCCAGACACCGAGGAGTTGCGGGCAGGCGCATCGGCCGCTGGTATCGACGGACCCGCGCGGCGTCGTCTCGTGGTCATGATCGCGGCGATCCAGGCACTGGCACTGGTGCCGGTCGCGCTCGCCGCCGCGCTCATCGCCGGTCCGATCTATGACGTGGCACTCCGGGAGCAGTTGCTCCCGAGCGACGGTGCGACCCCCCTGGTCGTGCGGATCGTGCGGGGGGCTCGCGAACCGCTTGCGTTCCTGCTGGTCGCGCTCGTCATCGCTGACCTCGTCTACGCGATCGCGTCACGCACCGTGCTGACACGCCGATCCGGCCTGGTCCAGCGCGACCGGCGCGAGCGCGCGAGAGCCGTCCGAACCTTCGGCTCGGCCATCCTCGCGTGGCTGGTGACCATCGCCATCGTCGGTCCTGTGCTGTGGGCCATCGTCGTGTCCTGGGATGGTGTGCGGAACGTGCTCCTATCGTCGGCGGGGATGACCGATCCGCAGGCGCTGCCGTCGACCCTCATCGCGACGATCCTGTTCGCCGCGATCTGGGTAGCGGGCACGATCCTGACCGGCTTCGCGTCCGCCGTCAGGGCAGCGCTATGGAGCGTGGAGGCGATCCGCTGATACACTCCGCGGCGCGACGCCCATCCCCCGGGCGGCCCGCAGGCCGGCCCGGCGACGCCGCCAGCCGCGTTCCCATCACCTGAGGCAGCAAGCGGCATGTTCGACGACCTGTTCGGCACACTCGGGGCGGAGATCGGCAAGATCTTCGACAACCCCGTGGTGCAGACCGGACTGAAGGCGATCGGCCTCTACATCGTCTTCATGTGGCTCGCGACGGCGTTCTGGGCGTACCGCGACATGAGCCAGCGCACCACGAATCCGATCGCGCCCTACCTCGCGGCCGGGTTGATCGTCCTCTTCACGCCCATCCTGTTCATCTTCGGGGTGATCCTCTACCGGATCCTCCGACCCGGGATGACGGTCGCCGAGGCTAACGAGCGTGCACTCGCCGAGGAGGCGATGCTCGTCGAGATCGAGTCGCAGCCGCATTGCGCGAGTTGTGGCCGCCAGGTCCACTCCGACTGGATCATCTGCCCCACGTGCCGCAATCGGCTCCGTCGCGTCTGCCCCAATTGCAGCCGGCTCGTCGAACTGGACTGGTCACTGTGCGCCTGGTGCGGCAAGGACTTCGAACGCCCCGAGCTCCTCCGGGAAGTCGCCGTGCCGCCGCCGGCCGGCAGGCCGGTGGCTGAGCCTCAGATCGCAGCCGCTGTCGAGACGGCTGGCATGCCGGTGCAGTCGGCCCCGAGTCGAGCCGCGGCCGGGGAGCGTTGACGGACCGTCCCGATGCCGGCGGCCGTTCCCCCGAGGACGACTGGGCAGTACTGAGCGTCCCCGTCGGCGAGCCGCCGGATGATGTCGTGACCGAAGAGGACGAGCCGCCCCCGCCCCCCGCCGTGGTCGGTTCCGCGGGGCCGCCCGGTGGGCGGGTCTTCTCGATCGAGGATCGGCCGGCGCCGTCGCTCTACCTGCTCGGTTGGCTGCTGTCGGGCGCGGGCTTGGCGATGCTCGCCGTGGCGCTGCTCGCCGGTAGGCCCGAGCTCGGGCCTTCTCTGGCCAGCGGCGGCATCATCGTGCTCGGCGTGGGCCTGGCGCTGGCCGCCGGTTACCAGCTCGTGGCGCGGGGGGCGAGGCCCGTCGAGGGGTATCGTGGCCCGTCGCCGCTGATCCTCTTCGGGCTCGTCCTGTGCATCTCGACGGTCGCGTCGATCGCGGCTGTCCTCGTGGGCCGAGGCGCGAGGGAACCGCTTGGGTTCATCCTCAACCTCTCGGTCATCGGGCTGAGCTACCTGGGCGTCGTGTGGCTCTTCGTGGTCCGGGGCGGCGCGCTGCGCTGGCGCGAGATGGGGTGGCCGGGATGGCGGGCCGAGCGACCATTCGGGCTCGCCCGGTTCGCCGGTGACATCGGCTACGCGCTGGTGCTCATCCTGCCGACCACCCTCGTCGCGCTGCTCGCGGCCGGCCTCCTCGCGCGCGTGCTCGACACCGTGCCTACACAGGTCCTGCCGGATACGGGTGCGGGAGGCCCTTCGATGCTGGTCATCCTCGGCGCTGTCGTGGTGGCGCCGCTCGGCGAGGAGCTCTTCTTCCGCGGCTTCGCGCTCAGCGCCTGGTGGCGAGACCTGGGCGCTCGCACAGCCATCATCCGCAGCACGATCTTCTTCGCGCTGGTCCACGTCGCGAATATCGAGGCCGCCAGCTTCGGCGACGGGCTCGCACAGGCGCTCGTCCAGTTCGCGGCCATCCTGCCCCTCGGCCTGGTCATCGGGCTGCTCTTCGTGCAACGTGGCATGGTCGCGGCGCTTGCGGCGCACATGAGCTACAACGGCCTGCTCCTCGCCCTGTATTACGGGTTGCGGTCCGCTCTCCCGGACGCGCCCGGCTGACAGCCTGCCCGGCAGTGAGGCCCGGCTGACAGCCTGCCGGAGCTGACAGGCTGCCCGGCTGACAGGCTGCCCGGCTGACGGGCCGCCCGCCGGCGAGTGGCGGGAGAGCCGGAGCGAACCGGGCGTAGAGCGCCCATCCGTACGATGCCACTGCTCCTGGATCTGGAGGGCGGGGGAATCGGCGGGCTCCGTCATCCGGGTCCGGGGGCGAATCCGCAGAGGGCCGGCCACATGCGCGGCCCGGACGGGAGCCACGGATGATCCATCGACCCGGGCGCATCTCGGTCCGTGAGCTGCCCGTCGGTGAGCGGCCGCGCGAGCGCCTCGCGCGACGCGGACCGGGCGGGCTCTCGGCGGCGGAGCTGATCGCGCTCGTGTGGAGCGCTGGTCGCCCTGGCGCGAGCGCGCTCGATCTCGCGGCGGAGACGCTCTCCCGCTATGACGGACTGGATGGCCTGGCTCGGGCGGCGGCCGCGGAGATGCAGGTGATCGCCGGGGTCGGCCCTGTGCGCGCGTCGCAGCTGGCCGCAGCCTTCGAGCTCGGGCGGCGGTCGCTGACGGAGTGGCCGAGCGGCCGCTGGTCGATCCGCTCGCCGCGCGACCTGGCCGACCGGTTGGTGCTCCAGATGGGACGTCTTGAGCAGGAGGAGCTGCGGGTCGTGCTGCTCAACTCGAAGAACGTCGTCCTGAGTATCCCGACCGTCTACCGGGGGAACGTCTCGAGCGCGCTGGTCCGCGTGGGGGAGCTGTTCCGTGACGCCGTCCGGCAGCATGCGGCCGGGCTGATCGTCGTGCACAACCACCCATCCGGCGATCCGCAACCCAGTCCGGATGATCTCCACCTCACCGCCGAGACGGTAGCCGCCGGCCGGCTGCTCGATGTACCCGTCCTGGACCACCTGATCGTCGGCCACGATGCATACGTCAGCCTGCGCGACCGGGGCATCCCCTTCGACCGCAGGGGCATAACGTGACGGGCAGGAATGAGCCTGCGCCGAGGGGCCCCGACAGCCGCCTGGATGTCACCCCCCACGAACCTGTGGACGGGCGGGCCGGGCCGCCCCTCTGTGCAGGGGGCGAGCTCGCCCATTCCAGCGTCGGTTGGTCACTCCACGCGAACGCGGCGACCGATGAAGGGCGCATCACCACGGCTCCGATCGCGCACTTCGTCGTTGGGTTCGTCGCGACGAACGTACCATGCATCGACCCCACGGGGATCTCTTCGCCTGTCGCCCCTCGCCCGCCGGCCGTCGCCCCTCACCCGTCGCCCATCGACCCGATGGCGGTCATTGCATGCGCCGGCCAGCACGCGCCGTGTCCCGTCGCCCCTCACCCGTCGCCGTCGCCCCTCGCCCCGATGGCGGTCATTGCATGCGCCGGCCAGCACGCGCCGTGTCCCGTCGCCCCT
>JACCXQ010000033.1 GCA_013696945.1 Chloroflexota bacterium
CGGCTCCGGCTCGACGAGCCGCCGACCGTCTACCACGCGGACGTGAAGTTCCGGCCCGCGCCGGACTGACCGCGGGCGCGGCGGTACGCGACCGCACGCGCGATCCAACATCGACGAGGAACGGACCCGGGACCACCGGGTCCGTTCTGCTATCCGAACGTCCGATGGACGCGTCGCCATGGGGTAGCGAGACTCATCGCATGCACCTGACGTTCAGGCGTCCGCATCTCGTGCGCCCCGCAGCAGAGGTCATCGTGGCCATCGTCGCGCTCGGCCTTCTGCTCGCCACGACCTCCGCCGCGCTCCTCGACTAGCCGGTCAGTCTTCGTCCATGCTCGCACGCGGGCTCCCCGGGACGGGTCGGGGCGTCTCGTCGGTCGCCTCGCCGACGGAGTCGCGGGCCAGGTCGTCGGTCGCCTCGGGAGGCACCGGCATCTCGCGGATCCCGCGAACCGGTGAGAAGAAGACCGGCAGGAACGCGAAGAGCGAGCCGATAGCGCCGACCCAGATCGTCTCGTGGAGACCGATCGTGCCGCCCAGCGCGCCGCCGATGATGTTCCCGAACGGGATGGTGCCCCAGACGATGAAGCGCATGGTCGCGTTCATCCGACCCTGCATCCGTTCCGGCGTGATCGCCTGGCGGAGGCTGACCTGGTTGATGTTGTAGACCGCTCCCCCGAAGCCGCCGATGAAGACCGCGGCTACTGTGAACGGGAGCGCCAGTTCGGGCGGCGCGAGGGCGATCGGCAGGAGCGATGGCCCGAATAGCATGGCCGAGCCCACGATCGTCGGCCCGACACCGATGCGGCGCGCGATCCGGTTGGCGGCCACCGCACCGACCAGGAACCCGATCGAGCCCAGCGAGAAGGTCAGGCCCAGCACCTCGGCTGTGAACCCGAGCTCACGGACCAGGTAAAGCAGCAGGATCGCGAAACAGATGTTGCTGAAGAGGTTCGAGGTGCCAGTGGTGGCCGCGATGTTGCGCAGGTAGCGGTGTCCGAGGACGTAGCGCAACCCCTCGCCTATCTCCGTACGCATCCCGGGTCCCTTGCCATCGGCACCGGTCGACACCCGCTCGGGGAGCGGTTCGTGCTTCCGGATCAGCAGGAGGAACACGGCCGAGCCCAGGAAGCTCAGCGCGTCGAGGATGATCGCGATCGGCGCGGTGACCGCCCCGATGATCACGCCCGCGATGCCCGGCCCCGTCATCTGCGCCGCCGAGCGGCTGATCTCCAGCTTCGAGTTGCCCTCAACGAGGTCCTCGCGGTCCACCAGGGCCGGCAGGTACGACTGATAGGCAACGTCGAAGAAGACGGTCAGGCAGCCCGTGACGAACCCGACGAGGTAGAGCTGCCAGATGGTCAGCGCGTCGAAGTAGAAGGCGACCGGGATCGACAGCAGCGCGATCGCGCGGCCCACGTCCGCGATGATCAGGATCGGCCGGCGCCGCAGCCGGTCGACCCACACACCGGCGGGCAGGCTGAGCAGGATGAAGGGAAGGAACTCGATGGTCCCGAGCAGCCCGAACTCGAACGGTGAGACGTCCAGGATGGTCGCGGCGATGAGCGGCAACGCGAGCAGCGACACCTGCGTGCCGAACTGGCTCACGGTCTCCGCGGTCCAGAGCTTCACGAAGTCCGGGTGCCGGACGAGGCTTGTGCGCTTGGGGGCCTTCGCGTCGGTTGCCAACGGGCTCCTTGACGTCAGTGGGCTAACGGTCGTTAGTAATCAATCTAACAGGGTCGAGGTCGTCACGGGACGGGGGGTCCGCGAGGTGCCCGACGCCGACGACTACTCGGTCGAGATCACCACGCCGTCGCCGTCCTCATCCAGGACCTCGAGGATGGGACCGACCTCACCGGAGCGCAGGGCCTCGCGGATGCGCTCCGACTGCGGTCCCGAAAGACCGGGCACCACGGCTCCAGCCAGACCGGCCAGCCCGACCGGGATCCGCAGGCTGACCACGGGCCTGCCGCGTTCGGTGACCTGAAGTCTGACGGTGCGCTGCGGACGTCGGTCCATGGTCGGCTCCGGGCGGCTGAAGGGCGGCTCCGGCGGGTCTGTTGGCTGGGCGTCCGCGTCGGGCGCGTCGGACGCGTCTCTTGCGTCGGGCTGGTCGGGCTCGGACACCGCGGCGGTGACGAGCGGCTCAGCGTCTTCCGGGCTGAGCTCGCCGGCCGCGACGCGGGCGAGGATGGCGTCCAGATCCTCAGGCATGGTCCGTTCCCTCCAGGAGGCGCGAGGCCTCGTCCACGTCGATCTCGCCCCGTTCGAGGGCACGCAAGATGTCCATCGGGTCCGCGCCGCGGTCGGGTCCGGCGCGCTGACGTCCGGGGCCGCGCGCCCCGTCGGGATGCGGAGCTTCCCTCTGGTGCCGCGTCTCGCCGCTCGCCCGATGCTTCGCGGATCTGGTGAGCTCGCGCACCTGCTCGCGAGCGAGCTCACGTGCTGCTCTTACCGCATCGCGGATGCCGTCGCGCTCAGCACGCGTGGCGTCGCGCGCGGCACGCGCTGCGTCGTGCACCTCACGCGCGGCCTCGCGCGCGGCATCCCGCTCGGCGATGACTCGTTCCCGCACTGAGTAGGCGGGTATCGGAGCTTGCCGTTCGGTCGGCACGCCGGGCGGTGCACAGATCTCGGCGTCGCCGGACATCGTCCGGAACGTCACATCGGCCGAGCCGTCGCCGACGACGAGCACCCGCTTGGAGCCACGCGCCTCCTCACGGTAAGGCAGCTCCGAATGGATGGTGCTCGAGAATCCGCTGACCGCGATCGAGACACCGTTCGCCGGTTCGATGCGCAGGTCGCCGCTGACCGACTCGATCCTGTGCTCCGGCCCCGCGTCGAAGCTCGCCGCGATGTCGACGTCTCCGCTCACCGATCGGAGCCGAAGCTGCTCCGCGCGTTCTGCACGGATCTCGATGTCGCCAGACGTGGTCGTGCCGTCGATGCTCAATCGACCTCCCTCGACCCGTACGTCGCCCGAGACCGACTGGAGGCTCAGCCTTCCCGAGACCGATTCGATCGACAGGTCGCCCGACACGGTCCGGTACGCCTGGTCGCCCGAGATGTCGCGAGCCTCGAGGTCGGCGCTGATACCTGACAGTCGGAGCGAGCCTCCGCGCGGCATCTCGGCCTCGATGTCGGCTTCCGGCACCGACGCGGAGAAGAGCCCGGCCAGGCCGCGACGCCGTCCTCCGACGTCGATGCGAAGCTCACCTTCCAGACGCGAGACATCCACCACGTCCGCGGCATCCTCGCCGTCGCGTAGCTCGACGCGGACACGGACGTGGGCGTCCGGCCCCTCGATGCCTCGCACGCGGACGCTGCCGCTCACCAGCTTCAGGTGGAGCTGGCCGAGCTCCCCGATGACGTGTTCGATGGTCTCCGTGTGCGTCCTACGCATCGTCGTCTTCCTGTCGCTGTGTGGCCGGGGGGGGCTGTGCGGCCGCGGGCTGTTGCGTGGCCGCGGGCTGTTGCGTGGCAACGGGCTGTTGCGTGGCCGCGGGCGGCAGGACGCCGGTCCGGAGCGCGACGGCGGCTTCTTCGGCGCCGATCTCGTGTCGCGCGAGACGCTCCAGGATCTGCCGGCGGAGGTCGGGGTCGATGACGACCGCACCTGTGCTCTCCGATGCCGGTGCCTCAGCTCCGCCGAGGCCGAGCGCGCGGACGAGCGCATCGACCCGCCCCCGGATGGTGGGGTACGAGAGACCGAGCTCCCGTTCCATCTCGCGCAGGTTCCCGCGCGACCGGAGGAAGCTCTCCAGGAGTGACAGCTGGTCGCGGCTCAGCCGGCCGAAACGCCCGACGCTGAACTCGCCCTCCAAGGTCGTGCCGCATTCACGGCAGTGAAGACGGGTGACGCTCAGCTCGTGGTCGCAGACCGGGCAGGTCGCGATGACGTCGCGCGCCATCTAGGCCGGTCGCCCATCGGCGGGTCGGCGGCGGTTGCGCGCACTGGGTTGCGACCAGCGCGGGGGAAGCTCGCGACGACGGGTCCGCGCCTCCCGGATCATGGCTGCGTGCGCGGCGGTCAGCCAGCGGTTCTCGAACATCGGTATGTGCCTCTGTTGGACCACCGGACTTGGGCGGCCTCTGACGCGGATAGTGCATCGGAACTTCAGGATTGTCAATACCGACTTCCGCGAAGTGCAATCTGGGACAAGAAACCTGCTTCCATGTCGCGCTGATGTGCGATGTGTGTGCTCCGTTCGGGGGGCGCCCACAGCGTGGGTCATCGGCCAACGAACAGCATCGTCCCACTCCCGGAAGGCGGCCTATCGGCCCGATGACCCACGCGTTGGGCACCACGGCCACCGAGAGGCGCCTCCTTCTCCGATAGACCCATGGGGTGGGCACGTGCGCCGCGGGGGGCCCGCCCCCGATCCGCGCAGCCCGGCCCCAGCCGCGCATCCCGGCACCGGCCCGGCCCCCAGC
>JACCXQ010000050.1 GCA_013696945.1 Chloroflexota bacterium
GCTCGCTTCCCCATCGTGTTCGCCCGCGATCGCACCGCCGGGATCGACCGGCAGGTCGTGTCGTGGTTCTTCGTCGTCCAGACCCAACACGGCTCGCCCGAATGGCGGACCGTCGGAATGAGCGCAGAGCAGTTCGCGACGGCAAGGGACGACCGTCCCGCGCCCTTCAGCGCGCAGGTGGCCATGGTCAGCGGTCCGGCCGAGACGATCCGGGTCGTCGTCCGGATGCGCTGGTTCGATCCGAGCGATCCCAAGACCATCCAGGGTCGAGCGTCCCACGCCGTCGACTGGTATCGCTATCCCCTGGCGGACGCAAACGAGTTCTGCCCCGGCCAGATCCTCTAGGGGACGCCGCCCTCTGGCACCCCACTCCTCCTCATCCCGATCCGCCTCGCACACGACGTCCGCGTGCGAGGTCCTCTCTGTAGGACAGACGCTCATGGCACGCGCGATATCGGCGGCCTGGCCACGGTCAAGGGAAGCCCGGGCCGCGTCCGAGGGCCGCCCGAGCGTGCGCCTCCCGTCACCGGTCGGGCCGATTCGGGCCGTTCGCTCAGGCTCCGGGCACTAGGCCGATGGCCACCCAACGACATGGCCGAGCGACCGTGGCGCTGCCATTCGTCCGCTCGCGGTGGCCCAGCAGCCGACTGACGCCCATGCTGCGAGCGCATGGCCACAGGCTTGGTTCGAAGTCGCCGTTAGCGCTCAGGTGGCGAGCAGATGACCGCTGGCGGCCTCACCACGCGTTCGCACCACCCGCGTCCGCGACGACGATGGCGTTCACACCCAGGTGCGCGGTGTAGGCGATCCGTTGGCCGTCGGGTGCCCAGACGTGGCAGGTCACGATGCGCCTCCTGCTGAGAACATTGCGGGATGGACGTCCCGTTCGTCGTCAGCATCGTGATCGGGATCGCCGCGGTCTGGGCTGCTCTTCTCGTCGTGTTCTGGATCTTCCGGCCGAAGAACGTGGCGGTGCGCGAGCTCGTCCGCCTGATCCCGGATCTGCTGCGCCTCTTGCGCTCCATCATCACCGACGGATCAGCCCCGGCCGATGTGCGGATCGTGCTAGCGGGGCTGATGGTCTGGATCGTGAGTCCGATCGACCTCATCCCCGAGTTCATCCCGGTGCTCGGACCGCTCGATGACGTGGTGGTCGCCATCGTGGCCCTCCGGTACACGAGGCGGCGGATGGGGACAGAGGACCTTCGCGCTCGCTGGTCCGGCAGCCCCAACGGCTTCGAGCTCCTTGTCCGCGTGATCGGATCAGGCTGACGACGCGGCTCTAGAAGCCAAGGTAGATCGACACGATGCCAACGAGAAGGCCAAAGGCGACCACGGCCCCGACCATCCACGCACCTCCCCGCGGCGTAACCAATGCACGCCACATCGCGATAGCAGCTCCCATGATGGTGAGCCCCAGGACCAGGTGCCGGTTGGAGATCAGGCTCCAGGTCAGGAAGAGCGGGCCTGGCAGCACCTCGGTGCCGAGGTGCGGGTACGTCCTCAACAAGGCCCCCATGGCCACCGTCACGAGCGCTGGGAGCAGGAGTGCCGCAACGGCGAGCCTTCCGGGGCGCGGTATCCGTCGAGGAGGTCGGCCGAGGGCGATCGCTCCAGCAGACGACGCGATCCCTGTCGCTGGAGTCGGCTCCGCTTCGAGGTGCGCCATCACCGCCCCTTTCATGAGATCAACGACCGTTCCCAGGGATGGCGGGACCTCCTCCATCAAAGCGGACATCTCGTCGCCATAGCGCGTTCGCCACCACTCTGGATAGAGCCGTAACGCCCAGTTCATGGGGCGCCGAGCCGGTGCCGCGCGACCGTGACGACCGCGGTGTATCTCTCCACGCGACCGATCAGCGCCTGCGCTCCTGCGGCAGTGAGCCTGTACGGCTGGCGCCGGTCACTTGTAGGCACCGCCTCGATCAGCCCATCGCGCTCCAGGCGCTGCAGGGCGCCATACAGGGTCCCCGGGCCCAGCCTCACGCCGGAAAAGTCCTCGACATCGAGCATGATCGAGTGACCATGCCGGGGCTCGGCGGCCAGGCTGACGAGGATCAGGGTCCTCGGCTCGTGTGCGGCTTCCATGACACCTCCGTACGACGACTACGCCGCACGTAGTATCGCGGTTAGGTCCCGGGCCGATCAAGTGGCTCCGCGACCGTTGTCCGCGGCGATAGCTCGAGCTGCTCGGCGGTCGGGAGTGAGCGTGTACTGGCGCTTCCACGGGACACGCTCGGCGAGGCAGATCGAGCTCAGGCTCGTGCGCGATCGGGACGCCTGGCGGATCTGCGGGATCGACTGGCCGCCGGCATGACGCGATCGGCATCGAGATCGCCCTAGCCCTCGCTCCGACCGTCCCCACGATGGAAGGCGTCGAGTCGCGCCGCCTCTGCGTCCACCTCGCGCCGAACGGCAGATGAGAGATCCTCGTACGGCTCGACGCGCACATGCCCATCCCTGACCGACCACGCTCCTGCGACGATCCCGTCGACCAGGAAGACTCCCACCGAGAACGGGTTCTTCGTGGTGAAGATGAGCGGCCGGTAGGGCTCGGGCACCAGCCCGGTCCGCCGCGCATGGACCAAGAGGTTGGCGTCCCAGTGCGGCAGGAAACGGACAGGCGCCGGAGTGTCGGGGTCAGGTAGGGGCGCACCCGCTACATCCAGCAGCTCGCGGCCAGACTCATCGCGCAGGCGCCGCAGCCCGAGTCGCTCGGCGGCGGACTTGAGGGGCCTGACCGGTACTCCGGCCCAGCTCGAGATGTCGCGGAGCGGCGCCGGTCCGAACCCCCGCAGGTAGGAGCGGACGAGGTGGTCGAGACCCTGCTCCTCGGTAACCTCGCACGGCCCCACCCAGTCCTCGGCGAGCGCGAGGGTGTCCGCCCTCCGGCGCTCCCAGGTGCCCGACGGCGGTACCCGGACCAAGTCGACCCAGAGGCCGACATTTCCCACGAACCCGGACGCCAGCCCGCCGAGCTCCGCAACTGTGCGCGGCCCGTCGCTGAGGGCTCGCCGCAGGTCTTCGTCGTGGCGCTGAGCGCGGCCGGCGGAATGGTCGTTGCGTTCGAGCCGGAGCTGCCATTCCCGACGAGCGCGTCGAATGCCCATCGCGAAGAGCCAGTACTCACGCGCGGAAACGAGGTGGATCGTGCCGCGCATCAGCGTCGCCTGGATCACGCTCCGTTCCTCGAGGGCGCGCGTGAGGTCGGCCCGTTCGAAGCCTGCCATTCGCGTCCACAGCCCGACGTAACCAGACGGTGCGTACTGCGTCTGGAGCCCACCGACCTGTTCGAGCGCCTCCGGGATGCCGCCCTGCGACCGCTCGAGGAGCAGCTGTCGGGCAAGGAGCGCACGGTCCAGGTGGCGCTGCGTGAGGAGGGGCTCGATCATCGACGTGATGATGCCCGCGTACCCTGACCGTCGCTGACAGGTACCACGACGCGCACGACGTCGCACGTCCAGGACGCGAACGTCATGGACGGTCTCATCACTGCGGACGAGGTCAAGGCTGTCTCGCGAAGCGAATGGGCTCCGGACGCCGCGACGGGTTCGACCTCGAGCCAGGGCTCGTACTTCACGAACCTGCGCGTGGCTGGCGTGCCCATCGGCGACGACCAGCCGCCCAACACCACGGTCCCGCTGCCGGGCGTGGGCCAGGTCACTTTCTACGAGACCATCGCCTCGAACGGGCCTGATGGCGTCCGGCTCGAGACGATCATGATCCACGTGGTCGTGACGGACCAGGACAACCCTCTGGGGCTACCGGTCGGCTCCGAGTACCGGATCAGCATGGCTCGAACCGCAGCCGGCCCGTACTGACGGTCAGCTTCCGAAACCCAAGACATCCGATGCCTCCGCGGCATGATCCGCGGGGGCATCATCATGTCGGTGTCAGGCCGGCGCCTCGACGGCAGCAGGCGGCCGC
>JACCXQ010000059.1 GCA_013696945.1 Chloroflexota bacterium
GGCTTCCCACGTCGACCAGCGGGTCACCACGGCGCGCATGATCGAAGTCGACCAGCACGGCTGCCGACTCCGTCGTGATGATCTGGACCGCGCGCAGGTCCCCGTGCAGGGCTCGCTCCGCGCCACCTGCCGGGAGAAGGTCGATGACGCGCCGGGCGGATCCGCTCCAGCCTGGCGGCCTGCGCTGGGCGGATGGCTGCCAACCGTTCCGCCCGACCACTCGGTAGGGCTGGGACCAACCTACGGGCAGGCGATGAGGCCAAGATAAGCGAGGTATGAGACGGGGATGAGAGGGCACCGGCCCGCACTCAGGCTGGGATGCCTGTCAGGCAGTACCCTCAGAGCGTCACCCGTTGGGGCGTAGCGCAACGGTAGCGCACGTGCTTTGGGAGCCTTCTGCCCTTAGCGCTGTAGGTAGACTGGCTCCTGAGCGTGCAGGGCGCGAGCAAGGAACCCGCGGTTATTGTGCGCTCCCTTCGAGGACAGCGCCATGCCGCTCAATTCGCCCCGACCCGGTCGCTGGGTCGCAGAGGTCTGCGAGAACGGGCACGGCGTGAGTCCATGGGTCGACCACTCGCCCGAGGACCATCGGGCGTTCTGCGAGCAGTGCGGAGCGCCGACGGTTCAGGCCTGCCCGAACTGCGAGACAGCCATCCCCGGCTGGCTGAAGGACGGCATGGCGTACACGTACGATCCGCCCGCGTTCTGCGGCTCGTGCGGGAAACCCTACCCCGAAGGACTGTGCCGTCACGGACGCCGCCCGGCTCCCGTCGAAGCTCCATCCGGCGCGCTTGCATAGAGCTCTCAGAGCGCCGGGGGTTCGCGGCACGCGGTTCGCGCGTCGGTCGCAGCCTCGATCGCCCAGCCCTTGGGCGCCGGGGCGGGCGCGTACGTTGCGGATGACACTGGATCGTCGAGGTCAAGATGGTTAGTGTCCGCCCAGCCCCCTCAGGGCTACCCACGACCCCTTGGCGGTCTGGACGTCCGCCTCCGCCACGAGCAGATACCGTCAAGTCACCGGGGAGTCCCATGGAGACACACGCCTGCGCCCCAGCGACCGTACGGCATCGAGCTATGCCGGTGCTTGCGGTCGATGGTGACGGAGTCCGCGCCCGAGATGGACAGCAACCGTTCGGCCAAGGCCTGGACGTTGGCCCCTCGGTCCCAGACGGGCGTCGGACACGGCGCAGCCGCTCAAGAACCGTGGGTGACACGAAATCGTCGAGGACGACGCGGGTCCGCCCCTGCGGCTCCTCGAGCCAGACCTCGGCCGCTGCCGGTTCGTGGGCGAAGAACCCGGCGAGCGGCGTCGCGCCGTCGCGCCGAAGTCGCCCGCTGGACGCTCGACGGCATCGAACTCGCGTTCGAGCCGGCAGAGCGCGGCGATGCCGAGCGAACCTCGGCGCTGTCAAGCGCACGGCGCCTCCGTCTAGGCCTGGCCACCCCAGGCAATCGGTGGTTCCAGCTGTGCGAACCTTGGGAACGGTACGGGATAGACCATTTCGTCAAGGCGCGGTGGTGGATCGGACACCTCGCCACCACCGCCTCGCAGCCGAGAGGCTCGCAGAGTCGTTCGTCGATAGATGCTGCCCGCCACCGGCGGAGTGTCGCCGAGCGACTTCTGCTAGGCCAGCGCAGGTTGCTAGAACCATTGGTAGCCAACGTTGCCTAGCAACGGCCTACCAAGGCTCCCGCCCTCCCGACGGCTCGCGCGTACCCTGGACCCTGCCCAAGCCGCCCTCGAAGATGGCGGCCCGCCTATGGGAAGGTGGTTGCTCGCTAACTCACCGCTTCCTGGAAGTCGAGCACGCCGGGCAGCCCTGTCCGGGGGCATGGGCCTGTCTCGGTCGCGATGGTCGCTCCCGTTGCGGCGACCACTTCGACGTTCATTCGCTCGCACGTGCCGCGCTCGATCTTAAACGAGATCTCCACGCGCGCGATCGCCAATCCCGAAGATCCCGATCGCGCTATGGCGGCGTCACCACGAGCTCGGCACTCCTCCGGCGTCATTGCGCGTCCGCTGCACGTAATAACGACGCCTGGTAGCCGACCCGACTCTACACGGGTCGACGTCGGTGCCCTCGCCGAACAACCGACTGCAAGGGCTACGACAAGCGCCGCCACCACCCCAACGTGACGTTCCAGGGTCATCTTGGTGGCACGGCGGGTATCACCGCCTTGAGCTGGCCACGGCGAATCAACTCCACGGCAGCCGCTACGCGCTCTCGCACGTCCGATAAGCGCAGCGCCGAAATGCTCTCCACGAGCGGATCGTCAATCGCGCCAGCGAGGAGACCGTCGCGCCCGACGACGAAAATCGCCTGCCGGCTGAGTGGCCCGTAGTACGGGGTCGACGAACCGTCGTCCTTACGCTCAAGGAATAGGAGCGAGGTCGCACCATCGCGCATCCAAGGCACATCGCGCGAGTCGACCTGCTCGAACATCACAGGTTCACTCTCGACGACTACGGTCTTCCCTACCGGGCTACCATAGAGGACCTCGACCACTCCAAACGCGACCTCGGTCATCACGATGGGCGCGTCCGCGTCACCAAACCTCCGCCCTTCTCCGGAACCCCGGACAGTCCCGACCAGCACGACGTCAGCGGTGGCGGTCATCTCCGCGAGCGACTCGAACTGAAATACCTCACGGACCTCGATCTGGACGTGTCCGCGCTGCGCCCTGCTCGCTGGCGCATCGCTTTGCCAAGGGACGAGCACGAGCGCACCGACGGCTAGCGACGCGTAGATGCCTAGCTTTGCTCGAGGGCTTACAGCACTGGCTGCTGCGCGCCATCGTTCGGCGAGCGCCATGTAGTGCGCGTCGATCGTATCGAGCACCCGAAGGAGCTCCTCATCCGAGGGCTGCTCGCCGCTCACAGC
>JACCXQ010000078.1 GCA_013696945.1 Chloroflexota bacterium
GCCGCTGAATGGGCCCTCCACCTTGTCGACCCCATCCACCTGGTCCAGCGCACTCGCGAACGTCGCCAGCGCATATGCGTTCTCTGCACTCACAGGATCGCCGTCGACCTCGGCGAGCACGATGTACGGCACGGTCTCGCCGGGCGGGAACTCACGGTCGAGAGCCACGGCCGCGTCGCGGCTCTTCAGCCCTGGTGGGAGCACGGCGGCATCCGGGACCGCCTGCTGCAGGTGGAGGTACGGCGTCCCCGCGAGGAGGAGCAACCCGAGCGTGGGCACGAGCACAGCCACCGGGTGCGCCATCACCCAGCTCGCGACGCGTCCCCACCAGCTCTCGCGAGGCGCGCGGACCTCGGCCGGGCGGCCGAGGCGTCGGCGGACGGCGGCGAAGAGCCCGGCGAAGCTCAGCGCGTTCACGCGCGGCCCGAGCATCCCGAGCGCGGCCGGCAGGAAGGTCAGCGCGTAGAAGACCGAGCAGAGCACCACCAGAGAACCACCGATGCCCATCGACGAGATGGCCGGCGATTCGAAGAAGAGGAGCCCCAGCAGCCCGATGGCCACGGCGGCGCCGGAGAAGACGACCGCCTTGCCGCTCGTCGCGACCGCCCGTTCGACGGCCTCCTCGGACGTCCGCCCGCGCGCGAGCTCCTCGCGGAAACGGCTGACGATGAAGAGCGAGTAGTCGATGGCGAGCGCGAGGCCCAGCATGGTCGAGACGTTGAGCACGTAGATGCTCATCTCGACCTGGTGCGAGACCACGAATACCAGCCCCAGCGTCGTGGGGATGGCGAGCCCGGCCACGAGCAGCGGCATCCCTGCAGCGACGACCGAAGCGAAGACGAGCACGAGGATGAGCAGCGCCAGGGGGAGCGAGACGAGCTCGGCGCGCTGGAGGTCCGCCTCGGACTGCACGTTCGAGTCAAGCGCGAGCGGGCCGTAACCCGTCAGCTGGAAGTTCAGCCCTGGCTGGAGCGCGATCAGACCCCGGACGTCCTCGACGACGTCGATCGACTCCTCGTCGGTCACGTTCAGCGCGATGACCGCGTACGTTGCGGTCACGTCCGTCGAGATGAGCGCCGGATCGGGCCGCTGCGCGTCCCAGCGCAGGACGCCCGCGACGCTGGGATCGGCGGCGACCTGGGCAAGGCTCCGACCGATGGCGGCCTGTGGCTCGACGTCGGTGATAGGACGCCCGTCGCTCGTGCGATACAGGACGATGAGGCTCGTGCCGGTGTGCCCGAACTCGGTCTCCAGGCGCTGTGCGACGCGCGCGGACTCCGACCCTGAGACCATCCATCCGCCGGTCGAAAGGTTGCTCGATGCCTGTGCGGCGAGGACGGACGCCCCTGCCGCGACGAGTAGGGAGACCAGCGCGACCACGCGCCGGTGGCGGTAGACGAGACGGCCCCAGCGACCGAACACGTTGGGCGGCTAGTTGCGCTCGACGCCCGTCAGCCGGTAGACCCCCCCGCCGAAGTCGACCGCGTAGAGCTCGCCGGCCTCGTCCTCGCCGAGCGACACGACGTTGTAGGGCGTCGACCCGAGCCTCGCCAGCTCGGCCTCGCCGGCCGCCATCGCGGCCTCCGCGTCCAGACCCCACAAGGTGCCGGTGCAATAGTCGCTGAAGATGTAGCCGCCGACGAGCAGCGGCGACGACGCGCCCCGGTATACGTAGCCGCCGGTGACGGCACAGCCCTCGTCGCGCGTCCCGTAGGTCAGGATCGGAGCCGTGTAGCGGCTCGGGTCGCAGTCCCGATCGTTGTGGCAGTTCCGGCCCTCCATATCGGACCAGCCGAAGTTCAACCCTCCCTGCCCTGCCGGGATGACGTCGACCTCCTCGCTGGTGTCCTGCCCGACGTCGCCGATCCAGAGGTCGCCGGTCTCGCGGTCGAAGCTCGCGCGCCACGGGTTCCGCAGCCCGAACGCCCAGATCTCGGGCTCTGCGTTGCCGCCCGAGAACGGGTTGTCCGAGGGAATGCCGTACGGGCGGTCGGCATCCACGTCGATGCGCAGGATGTTCCCCAGCAGGTCGCTGCGGTCCTGGCCGTTGCCGAACGGGTCGCCCGGCGTGCTCCCGCCACCGTCGCCGACCGCGATGTACATGAAGCCGTCAGGCCCGAACCCCATCCAGCCGCCCTTGTGGTTCCAGTCGGGGTGGTCGATGCGCAGGATCGTGCGTCCGGAGTCGCGCGCGACCATCGCCGATCCGGCGTCGGCGCGGTACTCGTCGATGAACGAGCGGCTCGAAGCATCGGTCCAATGGACGAAGAAGCGTCGGTTCGACTCGAAGTCGGGGTGGAAGGCGATGTAATGGAGGCCGCGCTCACCCTGCGTGTCGACGCGGTCGCGGATGTCGAGGAGTGGCTGGCCTCGGAGCGTCCCTGTGGGCTCCACGACAAGCACGCGGCCGGCGCGCTCGACGACGTACAGCACGCCCGATCCATCGCCGGCGTGGGTGATGGCGACCGGTTGCTCGAGGCCCGTGACGAAGGGGTCGAGGCGGACCTTGACGCGGCCAGGGTCAAAGCCGGTCGCGGGCGGCGGCGGTGGCTGGGAGGTGGGACCGGGTGACTCAGAGGGCGGCGGCGATACGGGCGCGCTCGGCTGGCCGGTCGTCGGAGGCGGAGGCACCGATGCGCCGTTGCTCGGCTCGACACCGTCGGTGGCCGTGGGCACTGCCGTCGCGACCGATGCCCCCGCGCTGGAGGGAGGCGTGGTTGCTGGCGCGCTGCAGGCAGTGGCGACGAGGAGTGCGCAGAGCGCAGTGGCGGTCACGGTCATTCGCATGGGGGCATGGTACGGGCGATCCCGGCGCAGGGCCGAGGAGCGCCGCGTCTAACCGCGCGGCTCGACCACGATCCGGTGGATGGCGCCGCCGAGATCGACGGCATAGAGCTCCCCAGACTCGTCCTCGCCGAAGGAGCTGAGGCTGAACGGCGCCTGGGCAAGCTCGACATGTCGCGCTTCTCCCGACTCCAAGGCAGCGGCGGAGTCCAGCCCCCAGATGCGGCCGCTGCAATAGTCGCCGAAGAGATACGTACCCTCAAGGTCGGGCTGCAGCTCCCCGCGATAGACATGCCCGCCGATGACCGTGCACTCGCCCTCCCCGTGGCTGTACGCGGCCACGGGGAGTGTCAGCCCGGTCCGGTCGCAGTCATCCGCGGAGAAGCAGTCGGGGCCTTCCATCGTGTCCCAGCCGTAGTTGCGCCCACCCTGGCCGGCCGGCTCCGCGTCGATCTCCTCCCAGGTCCCCTGGCCGACGTCGCCGATCCAGAGGTCGCCGGTCATCCGGTCGAAGCTGAACCGCCATGGGTTGCGCATGCCGATCGCCCACACCTCGGGCGCAACGTCCATGCCCTGACCGAGCGGGTTGTCGGGCGGCATGGCATAGGGGTCCCCGCCATCGACGTCGACACGAAGGATCTTGCCGAGGAGGGCGTATGGATCCTGCCCGTTGCCCTCGGGATCCCCGCCGCCCCCACCATCCCCCGTGCCGATGTAGAGATAGCCATCGGGACCGAACGCGACCATGCCGCCGTTGTGGTTGCCGGCGAAGTCGGGGATGGCGAGCACGATGTCCTCCGAGGCGGCGTCGGCGACCCCATCGGCAGCCGTGAACTCGGAGACGGTGTTGTCACC
>JACCXQ010000125.1 GCA_013696945.1 Chloroflexota bacterium
TCCTGGAGTGCTGGTTCGACGACCGCCCGATTCGCGAGGAGTATCTGATCGCCGACGCGGGCAAGCTGGCCGGGGCGGGGGCGCATGCGTACAGCGTCAAGGAGGAGGGCGAGGCCTCGGAGGCGCCGGCGGCCGACCACGCCGGCTGACGACCCCGCCTGCGCTCCTGGCCCCAGAGAAGGAGGGCCGTCCGATCGAGTGGGCCCTGCGTCGGCGAGCCGACCTGTCCCGAGGCGTCGTCGCGTGGGACGTCTTCGGGGACGGACCACCGGTTGTGCTCGTGCACGGGACGCCGAGTTGGTCCTATCTGTGGCGGAACGTCGCTCCGGAGCTCGCGCGCGAGTTCACTGTGTATGCCCTGGACCTGCCGGGCTATGGCGATTCCCCGGCACCGGCCGACGGCGTGGCATCGATCGCGACGCACGCGACCGTGCTCGTCGAGCTGCTCGAGGAGTGGGGACTGGAAGAGCCGGCCGTTGCGGGACACGACATCGGCGGCGCGATCGTGCTGCGGGCCCACCTGCTCCACGAGCGCCGATTCCGACGGCTCGCGCTCATCGACGCCGTGGTGCTTGCCCCGTGGGTCACGCCCACCACGCGCCACATCCAGGCCAATCTCGACGTGTACCGGACGATGCCGAACCACATCTTCGAGCAGATCACCGCGGCGCACCTGCGAACGGCTGTCCGGCGCGACTTCGACCCGGAGGCGTTCGCCGCATACCAGGGCCGCTGGCAGGGCGTGGATGGTCAGGCCGCGTACCTTCAGAAGGTGGCGCACTTCGAGGAGCAGGACACCCGCGAGTTCGAGCCACTGCTGGGATCGATCGGGGTCCCCGTGCTCGTCCTCTGGGGCGCGGAAGATGCCTGGCTGGACCCTTCGCTGGCCCACAGGGTGGGCGACCTCATCCCCGGCAGCGAGGTCCGGCTGATCCCTGGCGCCGGTCACTTCTCGCTGGAGGACGCACCGGCCGAGATCAGGCAGGCGCTCCTCCACTTCTTCCGCGCCTGATGCTTCGACGGGTTGACCTCGCGCGACCTCGGTCAACCGCCGACGAGCCGGCTCAGCGCGTCCGTCGCCGGATCGACCCAGCGCAGGTTCGGGATCGACGCGAACGCTCGATCGGCTGAGACGAGCGCGTCCGCACCGCGGTCCACCGCCACGGCCGCGAGTACCGCGTCGAGGGCCCCCAGCGCAGGATGTTGCTCGAATAGGCTCAGGCCGTGATCGAGGTCGTCCGAGGTCGCCACAAGGAGCTGAAACGCGCTCAGATAGTGACGCGCCAGGGTGACCGCGTCCGTCCGCGTACGCCGCCGAGCGCGAATGTGGGCGAACTCCTGGATCACCTCGATCGTCGTTGTCGCTTCGATGCGTCCCTCCCCGTGCGCGGCGAGGAGACGGCGACACGGAGCACGCAGCCGGTGCTGCTCGCCGACGGCGTAGGCGAGAATCGTCGTGTCGAGGACGATCATCCCGCCCTGTCGTGTGCTGAGTTGAGTTCCTGTCGGAGATCGGCGGGATCGAGAGGTACCGTCATCGGCTCTGCGGCAAGCACCTCCTCGATCGCTACTCGCCGCTGGTCCGCCTCTGCCGGCAGGTGGTCGATTGCCTCCCGGATGACTGCCGCCACCGATACCCGCCGGCGCCTTGCCTCACGGGCAAGCTTGCGATACCGCGGTTCATCGAGCAGCAGCTGGATGCGGCGGTCCAAGTAGCTCATGTGTATATGCTAGCTCATATCGGATGATCCGAACGATCGGGAACGGTCGCATCGACCGCTATCGTCCCCTTGCGCCGCTGGCCTTCTGGGTGATCGCGCTAAACACCCGACGGACCGTCCACCATGGAGACGACGATGGCGTTCGACGAAGGGCTGGCTGAACGGATCCGGGCTCTGCTCGCCGACCTGGGCGAGGTGAGCGAGCGGAAGATGTTCGGCGGCATCGCATTCATGCTCGGCGACCGGATGGCGGTCGGGATCGTCGGCGACCAGCTGATGGTTCGGGTAGGCCCGGAGGGGTATGAGGCTGCGCTGGCGGAGCCGCACACCCGCCCGATGGACTTCACAGCGCGCCCTTCGCGCGGCATGGTCTACGTCGCCCCGGCCGGCGTCGCCACCGAGGTGGACCTCGCTCGCTGGGTCGAGGCGGGCGCGGCCTACGCGACCGCGCAGCCGCCGAAGAAGCGATGACGTCCGCGGCGGCGGTTGAGCGTTGCCCTCAGCCCTGGCGCAGGCGACTGGAGATCCGCGCGGCGGCGACGAGCACCCGTTGTGCCGTCTCCGTTTCCGCGCCCGCTTTCGGGAAGCGGTAGGCGGGACCGTGGACGTGAACCGCGGCGCTCACGGTGCCGGCGGCGTCGGCGATGGGGGCCGCCACGGAGTTGATGCCCTCGGCGAACTCGTCCCGACCCCACACGTAGCCATCGAGCTGGACCCGCCGGAGCCGCTCGCGCAGGGCGGCCGGCTCCACGAGGGTGCGCGGCGTGAACCGCTCGAGCGGCTCCGACAGGAAGCGATCCACGGCCGTAGGCGCCATGTGCGCGAGGAACACCTGTCCTGAGGCCACGGCGTGGACCGGCAGGCGGCTGCCCGTCCAGTCTCGGACGAGGACCTGCTGCGCGGTGTCGACCTGGTCGATGTAGTGGACGACGAATCCGTCCAGGACCGACAGCCCCGCCGCCTCCCCGACCGCGGACGCGAGCTCGACGAGCCCCGGGCGAGCGAGCGCGACGAGGTTGCGGGTGGGCGCCACGCCTGCGGAGAGGGAAACGATCCGCGCGCCGAGCCGATAGCGAGTCTCGCCCGGAACCTGCTCCACGGCCCCCTCCCGCGCGAGCGAGGCGAGCAGGCGCGCGGCCGTGCTCTTCGGCAGATCCACCCGCGCGGCCACCTCCGTGACCCCGAGGGGACCATCCGCAAGCGCGGACAGCACGGAGAACGCTCGTTCGATCGACTGGACTCTCGACACAGGCCCTCACGCGGAGTAGATTCACGCCTGCGTTCCATGATACGGCATCCGTTCCGCATGGCGGAACGCTCCCGCCCTCATGAGCCACTTCGAAGCAACAGAAAAGGGAGAGCGTGCCGGACGATTACGAGGACATCGACCTTGCGTCGCTGTCCGACGACGACCTCGTCGAGCAGATGCACCACGACCTCTACGACGGGATGCGGGACGAGATCATCGTCGGCACGAACATCCTCCTCGAGCGGGGCTTCGCCGCGACGAAGGTCCTCGACGACGCGCTCGTCGCCGGGATGAAGATCGTGGGCATCGACTTTCGCGACGGGATCCTGTTCGTCCCGGAGGTGCTGCTCGCGGCGAACGCGATGAAGGCCGGCATGGAGATCCTTCGTCCGCTTCTCGCGGAAACGGGCGCGGAACCGATCGGGAAGATCGTCATCGGGACCGTCAAGGGGGACATCCACGACATCGGGAAGAACCTCGTGGGGATGATGTTCGAGGGTGCGGGCTTCGAGGTCGTGGACATCGGGATCAACTCCGACGCGGCGAAGTTCCTCGCCGCGCTGGAGGAGCACAGGCCGGACATCCTGGGCATGTCCGCGCTGCTCACGACGACGATGCCGTACATGAAGGTCGTCATCCAGGCGCTCAAGGATCGCGGGATGCGCGATGACTACATCGTCCTCGTGGGCGGGGCGCCGCTCAACGAGGAGTTCGGGACGGCCATCGGCGCCGACGCGTACTGCCGGGATGCCGGCGTGGCCGCGGAGACCGCGCGGCGGCTGATCGATGAGCGCCGTGCCGCCGCCTGAAGCCGAGACCACCCTCCAGGTCCCGCCTACACCCCGGCTCCTGATCATCGGCTGCGGCGCGCTCGCACGGGAGCTGGTGGAGCTGACCGGGCGACTCCCCGACGTCGACGTCACCTGCCTTCCGCCCTCGCTCCACAATCGCCCGGGCGGCATCCCGGGCGCCGTCCGCGAGAAGATCCGGAAGGGTCGGGCAGGGGGGCGGTACTCGGGCATCTTCGTCGCCTACGCCGACTGCGGCACAGGGGGGCTCCTGGACCGCGTGCTCGAGGACGAGGGCGTCGAGCGGCTCCCGGGCGCTCACTGCTACGAGTTCTTCGCGGGTGTCGCTGACTTTGCGCGGCTCGCGGAAGAGGAACCTGCGACGTTCTGGCTGACCGACTTCCTGGCCCGGAACTTCGAGCGGCTCGTCATCAGGGGCCTGGGGATCGACCGCCACCCGGAGCTCGAGGCGCTCTACTTCGGCAACTACCGGCGCCTGGTGTTCCTCTCCCAGACGGACGATCCCGACCTCCTCCGTCTGGCCCGCAGCGCCGCGGACAGGCTGGGCCTGGCGTTCGAGCACCGGCACACGGGTCACGGCGAGCTCCGGACCTCGATCGCAGCTTCCGTGGCCGCTGCTCGCGTGGCCGCCTGACCGGTGGCCACGCTGACCGTCATCTTCTGGCGCGACATCCCGGCCCAGGTCCTCGCTCGCGCCGATCGGCGGTCGAGCAAGACCGTTCTCCATCCGCGGTTCCAGGTCGCGATCGACAAGGCGGCGAGCCGCGCCGGCAAACGGGCCTACAACGACTACATCGAGGAGTGGCGCAAGGTCCAGCGGCCCTGCGGAGATGACATCGAGGCGGAGGTCCGCGCCGAGTCCGACCGGCTGGACGCGGAGTACTCGAAGCACCGCCTGGCCGAGCTCATCATCTCCGGCGGGGTCGACGGCGGACCGGCCTTCCCGCCCGCGCACGACGAGACACCCACCAGGGCGGCCCGAGGATGACGCACACCGTCGTTTCCTCCGCCACGCGCGAGGTCGTGATCGGCGACGATCGGCGATTCGTGATCATCGGTGAGCGGATCAACCCGACGGGCCGGAAGCTGCTCGCCGAGGAGATGAAGGCGGGCGACTTCTCGCGCGTCGAGGGCGACACGATCGCCCAGGTGGAAGCCGGCGCGCACATGCTCGACGTGAACGCGGGCATCCCACTCGCCGACGAGCCGGCCATCCTGGCGAGGACGATCCAGCTCGTCCAGTCGCTGACCGACGTGCCGCTGTCGATCGACAGCTCGATCGTCGAGGCGCTGGAGGCGGGCCTCGCGGTCTACCAGGGGCGGGCCCTCGTGAACTCCGTGACCGGCGAGGAGGAGCGCCTGGAGCGCGTCCTGCCCCTCGTGAAGAAGTACGGCGCCGCGGTCGTCGCGATCAGCAACGACGAGACGGGGATCAGCGAGGATCCGGACGTCCGATTCGCCGTCGCGAAGCGGATCGTCGAGCGCGCGGCGGACCACGGTATCCCTCGCGAGGACATCGTCGTCGACCCGCTGCTCATGCCCATCGGCGCATTGCCCACGGCGGGCCGCCAGGTCTTTCGGATCCTCGGCCGTCTCCGCGACGAGCTGAAGGTGAACTCGACCTGCGGGGCCTCGAACGTGAGCTTCGGCCTGCCCCACCGCGAGGGGATCAACGGGACGTACCTCGCGATGGCGATGGCGAGCGGTCTCACGTCCGCGATCACGAATCCGCTCGCGGAGAGCGTCCGCCAGGCGGTCATGGCGGGCGACGTCCTGATGGGCAACGACCGCGACGCCGCCCGCTGGATCCGCCTGTTCCGAACCGCCCCGGCCGAGGGCGAGCAGGGCCGGCGCGTCAACCGGCGCCGCGCGATGGCGCCCCCGGCGGGTTGAGCGCGAGGGACCGATGACCGCCGCTGCCGAGCCCCTCGTGATCTTCACGCCGTCCGGTCGGCGCGGCCGATATCCGACGGGCACGACCGTCCTTGACGC